>CAYWLF010000297.1:0-2530 GCA_964458875.1 uncultured Gemmatimonadota bacterium | reverse complement strand
CGTGCCCAGGCCGAGGCATCCCAGCAGCATGGGGAGAGGGGATCCTCGGAGGACCAACCATCCACCCGGCAACCGGCTGGCCAGGAGAAAGATGGACAGCAATGGAACCGCGACGACCGCGCCTCTCCAGAGCGCGACCCTCCGTCCCGTGGACCGGACTATCGCCTCCACACGGGCGAGCTCGCGGCTCGCCTCGTTCGGCGTCACTTCCTGTCTGCCGCCCTGAGAGCCAGCTCGTACGCCTGGTTTCTCGTCATCCCGAACTCTCCCCGCAAACGACGCGAGATCTCCTGCGTCGTGTGCCCCTCACTCGTCATGCGATTCGCCACGGCCAACGCCTCCTCCTCATCCACCGGCGGTCCGGAGGTTCCCCCTGCCCGACCTTCGAGAACGACCGTGATCTCGCCGCGAACGTTCGCCTCTGTGTAGTAGTCCCGGAGAGTCTCAACCGTTCCGTAACGCACTTCTTCGTGCAGCTTCGTGAGTTCCCGGCAGACCACGCAGCGCCTGTCCGATGCAGAGTCGACAACCCAGGCCTCGAGCAGGGACTCCAGTCTACCCGGCGCTTCGAAGACGACCACGGTGTCGGGTGATTCCAGGACCTGCCGCATCCAGGCGTCCCGCTCACGCCCCTTGCGGGGAGCGAACCCGAGGAACAGGAATCGGCCAGCCGGCAGGCCCGAGGCCGCAAGCGCAGCAGTGACGGCCGACGGACCGGGGATTGGTTCGACCCTGAACCCGGCGCCGGCTACCGCCGACACCAGGCGGGTACCGGGATCGGACACCGTGGGCGTACCGGCATCCGATATGAGGGCACACCCTTCCCCGCCTGCGAGTCGCTCCAGCACCTCCTCGATGCGGCGAGCTTCGTTGTGCTCGTGCAGCGAACGAAGCACGGCTCGGAATCCGAAGTGCCTCAGCAGCGTCGTGCTATGGCGGGTGTCTTCCGCGTACACCACGCTCACTCCCTGCAGGGTCTCGAGTGCCCGGGCAGACAGGTCGGCAAGGTTGCCGATCGGCGTGCTGACGATGTAGAGCGTACCTGGTGTCATGTCACACGAGCGCCCTCCTCCCGACAAGCGGGGGGAGGGCACGATTCCTCCGTTGGGTCTTGGACTCCCGATCAGACGTACTGCTGGATCTTCTGCTCCAAATGCGATTTCGGGACCGCACCGACTACGACGTCCACGAGTTCGCCGTCCTTGAAGTACAGGATACTGGGAATCGAGCGGATGCCGTAGCGCTGCGATGTGACCCGATTCGAGTCCACGTCCAGCTTGCCGACCTTCACCTGACCAGCGTACTCGTTCGCCAATTCAACGACCAGGGGGCCGACGAGGCGGCAGGGTCCGCACCACTCGGCCCAGAAGTCGACGATCGCGAGCCCTTCGCTCGACTCTATTTCCTGCTCGAAATTACCGTCCGTCAGTGTGACGAGTTCTACAGTTGACACGATATTACCTCGTTCCAGTGGAAAAGCGTTCGCTACACGTCTATTTTGCGCCACCAACAGCCCCGGACGAACGATCCCAGGGAATACAACCCGCCTACCGGAGTGCGGTATGTGCAAGATCGACCACATCGGTATCGCGGTCAATTCCATCCTGGCTTCCGTCCCCGTGTTCCGGGCCATGCTGGGAGAGAACCCTGCAGGCCACGAATCGGTTCCGTCGGAAGACGTTGAAGTCGTGTTCTTCGGACACGGCCCCGGCCGCGTCGAGCTCCTGGAGCCCACCGGCCCCGATTCTCCGATCGCCAGGTTTCTCGAGCGCCGTGGCCAGGGCCTGCACCACGTCTGCCTGCGTGTGCCCGATCTGGATCAGACGCTGGCGCGACTGGCAAAGTCCGACATTCTACCCATCCCGCCCGGGGTCCGCACCGGGGCCGGCGGACGCCCGGTGGCCTTTCTTCATCCCCGGGACGGCTGCGGGGTACTCGTGGAGCTGGTCGAAGACGACGGCTGACCCGGCGTCGCACTGCGGCCGGCCGGACTACGGAGCCGCTGAAGCGGTCAGAGCATCCAGGTTCAGTCTCTCCACATACCACCGACCGGTCCCGTCGGGAACCGTGATGATCGGCACGACGACACCACCCTTGCGAGTACCTGACATACGCACCTCCCAGCGGATGCGGTCCGGCCCGAGCTGAGCCAGGTTCGCCTGCTGGAGCTCGTAGCTATCGTGCTTCAGGATGCCGGCCAGGAAGATCATCCGCTGTTCGACGTCTGTGACGCCGAACCGTTCGACCGCGGGTCCCTTGTCGGTGCCGAACAGGTCTGACATCCCGCCATAGTCATCGGCGTTCGCGTAATCGAGGAAGCCTCTGACCGCCGCCTCTGACGTCGAGGCTCCATGCGACGACGAGCCGGGCTGGCTCGAGGTCTTGGCCGAGCAACCCGCCGATGCAGCGGAAAGGAGCGCGATCACACCCAATCCACTCAGCCACCGGTGCTTCATCTGCAAACCCATCAAAGAGGCCTCTCTAGGTCCACGGTGATTCACACTCCTCTTGCGCAATGTGACCTCCCGCG
>CAYWLF010000296.1:0-2655 GCA_964458875.1 uncultured Gemmatimonadota bacterium | reverse complement strand
AGCCAGCCCCCGAGGACCAGCATCAAGGTCCCGGCCAGGGCCAGTATCCCGGAGGGCCAACGCCTGGCGCGGGGCGCGGACGCGATCTGCGTGATCTCACCCGGCTCGGCGTCCGACGTCCGTTGCATTCCCTCCGGTCCCGTTTCGAAGGCCCACGCCAGCACGAGCGCGATCGGGAACCCGAGCAAGCAGACAAGAGCGATGCCCCGCACGAAGGAATCCGGCAACTCCATGGCGGGAACGAGGATATCCGCCACCTGCAGGACGCCGAAGGACACGGCACCGTACACGGCGGCAACTTTGAACACTTTTCGCCGTTTCAGTTCGGCGAACAGGCGCTGATAACCGGGGGTCTCGGACATAGGCGCCCAAGATCGACCCTCGGTGCGCCCCGTGGCAAGCTGTGGACGTCGAAACTCACGCGCGGAAAGCGGCGTAGGGTCATTCGTCCGACGGCAATTGAGGGATGAAGGGGAGGGGTCGCATGTCCAGGTTCGTCCGAGAAGTCCGAAGGGCCGCCAGGTCCCTGGCTCGCAGTCCGCTGTTCACCGTCATTTCCGTGGTGACGTTGGGCGTGGCGATCGGAGCCAACACGGCCATCTTCAGCGTGGTCAATGGGGTGCTGCTGCGTCCCCTCCCCTATCCTGAATCCGAGCGATTGGTCGTGGTCGGGCACACGGCACCGATCGCCGGCTTCCCGGAGGTTCCCCAGGCTACCGGCACGTACGTGCTATATCGGGACGAGGCCACGACATTGGACGGCCTCACGATGTTCTGGGATGGGAGCGTGAATCTCACCGGAGCCGGAGAGCCTGAGCAGCTCTCGGCCGCCGGCGTGACCGGCACGTTCTTCGACGTGCTGCGCACCCCGCCCGCTCTCGGCCGCGGATTCACGGAGGAGGAGCTCCTTCCAGACGGAGAAGCCGTCGCTATCCTCAGCCACGGTCTGTGGCAGCGCCGCTACGGCGGAGCGGAGAACGTCCTCGGGCAGACGATTACGATCGATGGCGAGAGCCGGCGCATAGTCGGCGTAACTCGGCCCGGATTCGACCACCCGTACGATTCGGACATCGAGATCTGGCTGCCTATGGTCATCGACCCCGAGGAGCTCACAACGGGGAACTACAGCTTCCCGGGAATCGGACGACTCAAAGAGGGTGTGACCCTGGAGGCTGCCTACCAGGACATCCGCCGCCTTACGCTTCAGCTCCCCGAACGCTACCCCGGCGACTTGATCACCCATGACATGATGGAGCAGTCCGGGTGGGATGCGCGCGTGACGTCCCTGATCTCGGACGTAACCGACGACGTGAACCGGGCCCTGTGGATTCTGCTCGGAACGGTGGCCGTTGTGCTACTCATAGCGTGCGCCAACGTGGCCAACCTGTTCCTGGTGCGGGCAGAAGGACGGCACAAAGAGATTGCGATCCGAAGTGCGCTGGGAGCCGAGCGGGGGGCGCTCGCCCGGGGCTTCCTGAGAGAGAGTTCTTTGTTGGCCCTGGCTGGCGGAGCTCTCGGCCTGCTCCTGGCCTTCGGGGGAATCAAGATGTTGGTGGCCCTCGGTCCGGAGAGCATCCCGCGCTTGGACGCGATCCAGATCGACGCAGGTGTGCTTCTCTTCACTCTTGGCGTCTCAGTGGCAGCCGGTATCCTGTTCGGCCTCGCGCCCCTCCTGCGTCACACCCGTCCGGACATTGCCGGGGCACTGAAGGAGGGCTTCCGGGGCACCACATCCGGGCGCGGCGGCGTTCGCGCTCGTACGGTACTGGTCTTCGGACAGGTGGCGCTGGCGTTCCTGCTCATGGTCGGATCGGGCCTCCTGGTGAAGAGCTTCTGGCACCTGAAGAACGTCGACCCCGGTTTCGAGGCGGAGAACCTGCTCTCGCTCCGTCTATCGCTTCCCGATTCTCCGTACGAGGACCAGGAGAGTGTCGTCGGATTCTATACAGACCTTGTGGACCGGGTCAGCGAGATACCTGGCGTTCAAATGGCCAGCACGATCAGCAAGCTCCCTCTTCGGGGCGATGGAGAGAGCCACAGCGGCGTCTTGATCGAAGACCGACCCGTCGAGCCCGGAGCGATGCCACACGTGGCGCTCACGATTCTGGCGGGGCCCTCGTACTTCGAGACGATGGGCATACGCCTTCTCGAGGGACGGCTCATCGACCGGTCCGACATCACGGCTGGCTCGGGCGCCGTCGTTGTGAACCGCGCGTTCGCCGATCACTACTGGCCCGGTGAGAGCGCACTGGGCAAACAAGTGTGGCAGGGCATCGATCAGGATCGGGAGGAGGACGAAGACTTCCAATGGCGGTCCGTGGTGGGCGTAGTCGATGACGTTCGTAGCTTGGGACTGGACATGGAGATACGTCCGATCATCTACTATGCTTTGGCAGGTCCAGGAAATGGGTACCGGAATTCCATGAGCCTGGTTGTCAGAACCAGTGCCGCCCCGTCTTCGCTTGCCCCCGCGGTACGCGACGCCGTGTGGTCGCTCGACCCGAACCTGCCCATCACGGGGATCGAGACCATGGACCGCGTGCTGGCCGACGCCACGTCGCGAGCCGGCTTCACCATGCTCATGCTGGGCATCGCCGCGGGGGTCGCCCTGCTCCTGGGGGCCGTCGGCCTGTACGGCGTGATCAGCTACGGGGT
>CAYWLF010000295.1:0-2697 GCA_964458875.1 uncultured Gemmatimonadota bacterium | reverse complement strand
TGTCACATCGCCCACAACGTCGAGATCGGCCAGGACTGCCTGCTCACGGCCATGTTCGTCACCGGAGGCTCCGCGAAACTCGGTGACCGGATCGTGACCAGCGGCCAGACCGCCGTACTTGATCACCTGGAGGTGTGCAGCGACGTCTTCCTGATTCGACGCGCCGGCGTCGCTGAGGACATCGAACAACCTGGGATTTACGCGGGTGCACCGGTCCAGCCGTATGCCGCGTACCTTAAGAACACGGCGGTAGCACGGGACCTCCACGGCCTTCGCAAGAAGGTCCGGCAACTCGAGAAGGCCCTTTCGCGGGCGAATGACGATAGCTGAATGAAGAGAGTCGGCTCACTCCTCGGCATACTTGCTGCCATCGCAGGCGCCTGCACGCCGGAGGCTCCCCCCGATGCCGAGACCGTCATCCTGGTGCACGGGCTCGGGCGCTCCCCGGCCTCGATGCTGGTGCTTGAGACTCGTCTGGCCGGGGCAGGGTACCGGGTCGAGAGCTTCGGCTACCCCTCGAGATCCGAGCCGATCGAGGACCTCGTGGACCGTCTCGCGGCCGCGGTTGGCGAATGTTGCTCAGACGAGGGGACGACCGTTCATTTCGTGACGCATTCCATGGGCGGGGTCCTCGTCCGCAGCTACCTGGATGAGCGACTGGAGCCGTTCGAGGGGCGAGTCGTCATGCTGAGTCCGCCCAGCCAGGGCAGCGAGATCGTGGACGCCTACGCCGACTCCCCCCTTCTCAGGGCCCTCCTCGGACCATCGGGAGTACGCCTGGGAACCGATTCCACCGGCATCGCGAGTGAACTCGGCCCCGTCGACTTCAGTCTCGGAATCATCACTGGCGATCGAAGCATCAACCCCATCGGATCGTGGCTCATTCCCGGCCCGGACGACGGGAAGGTCGCGGTGTCGAGGGCTCGCGTGGAGGGTGCGGCGGACTTCATCGTCGTGCCGGCGACCCACACGTTCATCATGAACCGGCGCGATGTCGCCGAACAGGTGGCTTACTTCCTCGCCGGCGGTGCGTTCATGCGGGACGAGAGCGAACAAGCTCCAGAACCGGCATGGCCATCGTGCGACGCGCCCGAAGCGGACCCGTGGGTACGCCAGATGCGCGAGCGCGTCCTGCATTTCGACGACCTGGCCGTCTACGCTGCCGAGTCTTTCGGGGAGCCGATGTCCTGCGAGGGAATGGTCACCGCCGAGTTTGATGGCATGAAGTTCGGGTCCCTGCGCCTGGAATTCTCGGAGGGGTCGACATTCCAGGTCGAAACCCTGCCTCCCGAATTGAGCCGTGTCACGCTGCGTTCTCCGTCGGGTTTCGCTGACGAGGAGGTCGCTTGGGACGTGCTCGTGAGTTACGCGGAAGATATCGGTGTGGAGATCGACTGGACGGCCTCCACGGTCACGGTGGACGCCGGTGAGATGATCGAGACATACCGGGACCCGGACCCGGGACTGAACGCATCGGTGGCCCTGATACGTCAAGATGGTTCCCTCGTGGGGATGCGCTTCAGTATGGCGCTTTGAGGTGAGGGCCCAAGCGGCGGGGTTTCTCTCGCGCATTCGCACGGGGACCATGGAGGTTAACCACACCCTCGGTTACCTGATGATGGTCCTCACTATTCCGTCGATCGCAAAGGCCTGGCCATGCTGAAGGGAATGGGCTGATGCTGGTCGAGTTCAACGAGGAGTTCGGGGTGCCGGTTGAGGACGCGTACGAGTACTTCCACACGCCGGCGGACTGGCCTCGTCTGTTTCCCGCTTTCGGCGACGCGAAGCATCTGGGAGAGGGCTGGTACTCAGTGCCCTTCAGGGGCCTTCCGTTTCCGCTGGTGAGCCGGATCACCCGGGACGAACCCCAGCGGTGCGTGGAGTGGATCATCAGGGGTTTCTGGCGCGGGGAGGCGCGGGTGGAGTTCATGCCGACGAGCGGCGGCGTATTGATCCGAGGCCACGAACGGGTGTCGGCGCATCGGTTGTTCTGGCTCGCCCCGATCGCCGAGAGGTTGTTCCTCGAGGCCCGCTTCCGCGAGGTGTGGGAGTCCGGCTGGCGCCGGCTGCGCCGGCAGGCGGCCAGTGTCGACCGATCCAGCGCACATCCTGGTGAGTGAGGAGTCTCATTGCTGCACATCTACGTCGACGCGGATGCCTGCCCGGTCAAACAGGAAGTGTACCGCGTGGCCCGGCGGTACGAGCTCGACGTCACGCTGGTGGCCAACGCCTGGATGCGAACCCCTGACGACCCGGGGATCAAGCTCGAGGTAGTCGAGGACAGCTTCGACGCGGCCGATGACTGGATCGTCGATAGCGTGGAAGCCGACGACATTGTAATCACCGCAGACATCCCTCTCGCGAGTCGCTGCATGGAGAAGGGAGCGCGCGCTCTCGGTTCGACGGGACGGCCGTTCACGGAAGACAACATCGGTGAGGCTGTAGCGACGCGAGATCTGCTGGCTGTCCTTCGAGGGGGCGGAGAAATCACCGGCGGCCCCCCTCCGATGACGAAGCGAGATCGATCACGTTTTCTCCAGGCGCTGGACGAGGTAATTCAGTCCATCCGCCGCACACATGCCTAGGGGGTGGCGTAAGTCGCCTGATTAGACTATTATGCCTAGCTAGTACCCTGTCGGACGCGGTCCGACAACGGCGAACAACAGGTCCTCCTGGTTTATCCCTCCGAGGTCGCGC
>CAYWLF010000294.1:0-2830 GCA_964458875.1 uncultured Gemmatimonadota bacterium | reverse complement strand
GGTTCAGCCGGTTTGGATGAGCCACTACGACTCCGTGACGGAAGTCGGGCCGGATTTCACCGAACTAGGCTGGAGCGTCACGACGGCAGACGGGCCCGGACACCGGTATGCGGCCATCGGATCGGATTCGCTGAGGCGGTACGGGTTTCAGTTCCACCCGGAGGTCGATGACACGGTTCATGGCAACGAAATGATCGCGAACTTCGTTCTCGACATCTGCGGGTGTGAGCCGTCGTGGACCATCGAGGCGTTTATGGCCGAGGAGATGGAGAAGATTCGCGAGCAGGTCGGAGACCGCTCGGTCTTTCTCCTGGCGTCCGGGGGTGTCGATTCGACGGTCGCAGCGACCCTGCTCACCCAAGCCCTGGGCCCCGACCGCGTGGACCTCCTGCATGTGGACAACGGGCTGATGCGAAAGGACGAAAGCGCAAAAGTGCTGGATTTTTTCGCCGGTCTCGGTCTCGGCTCGCATGTGCACTTCGTGGAAGCCAGCGACCGCTTCCTCGAGGCACTCGACGGCCTGATCGATCCCGAGAAGAAGCGCTGGGCCATCGGCAACACGTTCATCGACGTGTTCCGGGACCAGGCGAGTCACCTGGGCATCGAGGGACATCTGCTCGGGCAGGGTACGATCTATCCGGACACGATCGAGACCGGTGGCACGCAGCGAGCTGACACCATCAAGACGCACCACAACCGGGTGCCGATCATCGAGGAGATGATCGAGCAGGGCAGGGTCGTCGAGCCTCTGAAGGAGCTGTACAAGGTCGAGGTGCGCGAACTGGGAGAGAAGCTGGGGATCCCTCACGACCTCGTGTGGCGACACCCGTTTCCCGGGCCCGGACTCGGCGTGCGTTGCCTTTGCGGAGACGGTGAAGGTGACCGGGCAGGGTTCGAGACGATCGGCCCGGCCGTCGAGAAGGTTGGGCGCGACTTCGGGTTGGAGGCCCTTCCGCTTCCGATTCGCTCGGTCGGTGTGAAAGCGGACCTGAGAGCCTACGAGCACCCTGTCCTGGTCAGCGGACCGACGGACTGGAACCGCCTGATCGAGGCCGCATCCGTGCTCACGGCAGACGTTCCCGGCATCAACCGGTGTGTCTGGAACCTCGGACACGAGACCCCGCGCCTGGCCCAGCCGCTGGCCGCGACAATGACGCGCGACCGACTCGACCTGCTGAGGGAGGCCGACCACATAGTGATGGAGGGCCTGCGCTCCCACGGTCTGTACGACGAGATCTGGCAATGCCCGACCGTCCTCATCCCGCTCGATCTGAAGGGCGACGGCGGCGAGCTGGTGGTGATCCGACCGGTGTACTCGAAGCGTGCCATGACCGCCGCGCCGGCGGAGCTTCCGACGGCGCTGGTGGACGAGTTCCGCGATGCGATACTCGGTCTGGACGGAGTATCCGGGCTCGCACTCGACATCACGTCGAAGCCGCCGGGCACGATCGAATGGGAGTAGTGCCGGTCCGCGCGCCGAGAGCTGTATGAGAGAGAAGTCCCTGCCACAGCGCTTCGCCACCTGGGTACTGGTCGCCCTGATCGCCGCGACCCTGCTGCGCGCGTGGGATCGGATGGGGTCCCCGCCCGAGCCGGTCTTGCAGGAAGCGGTCGACAGACCCGACCTCATGAAGTGGGAAATGCCGGGCTGCTACGCTCTTCGCGTGGATCCCTGGGAGTGGACCTCTTCCCCTTCCGACACGACAACGCCCGAGGTTCCGGCGTTTCTCATTATTCCGACGCGGGTCCGGCTGACGCCGGACTCCACCGACCAGTGGCGACGATCTCGAGTCACGTACCGGGCGATTCCCCTCACGGGCGAACACGATCCGCGTGTCGGCGAGTACATGCGCTGGGTGGTGCGGGCAGACACCCTGTGGCTGATCTGGTCCGATGGACGAGCAGGGGGAGGCGTCGCGCTGCGATCCGTGGGCGACAGCCTGCTCGGGCGAGCACGGGTCTTCGATCGGGTCCTGGAGCTGGACGGGAGCTCCAGCGCGGCAGCATGGAAGCTCGACTGTCTGACCCTGGACCGGCAATCCTCGGAGCGGCGCCCGCGTCGCTAGGCCTGGGGCAGCGGTGTCCCGGTCCCTCGCGGAATTCGCATGGTCCGCAGCCACTCTTCCGACTGGTCGCACACCGAACAGACCCTGTTGAACGCCGTGAAGCCGTGCAGGGCGATGTCCGGCGCACAGAAGCCAGGCTTCGCGGGTTCGTCGCGCATGAGGTCAGTGGACAGATACTTCTTGTTGCTGTCGGGAAACACGGTCACGACCGTGGCATCCTCGCCCAGGCGGTCCTGCAGCATCACGGCTCCCACGAAGTTGGCGCCGGAGCTGATTCCCACCCCCAGGCCCACCGCGATCGCCAGCTTCTGAGCCATCAGAATCGCGTCGCCATCGTCCACGTCGACGATCTCATCCAGCTCCGACAGGTCCACGATCGACGGGATGAACTCGTCCGACACCCCCTGGATGCGGTGGTGTCCGCTCCGGCATCCCGTACGCAGCGTCGGTGAATTGGAGGGCTCGAGAGGGTGGATCATCACATCCGGGAAATGCTCGCGCAGGTAGCGCCCCACTCCCATGACGGTTCCCCCGGTTCCCACGCCCGCGACGAACGCATCCGGCTCCAATCCGTGAGAGTCCAACTGGTAGTGGATTTCCGGACCGGTCATCGACTCGTGGGCATCGCAGTTGTCCTCGTTGGCGAACTGGCGGGGAAGGAACGCACCGGGTGTATCGCTCGCCAGCTCCTCTGCCTTCTCGATGCTGCCGAGGAACCCACCCTCTTCCCGGGTCACGGGATGGATGGAGGCCCCGAATGACCG
>CAYWLF010000293.1:0-2900 GCA_964458875.1 uncultured Gemmatimonadota bacterium | reverse complement strand
TCGAACTCGGTTCCCCGCTCCGGCACCTCCACGGCGGCCGTCCCGGCGGACCGAAGGTCGTCGGCCAGCGCCTCCGCACTGTCCGCTTCGCCGTGCACCAGGAAGTAGCGACTCACCTGGCCGCTTTCGCGCACCGCTTCTGCCCAGCCCAGGAGTCCCGTGCGATCAGCGTGCGCGCTGTACGCGTCCGCTCGCTCCACCCGCGCCCGGACCTCGAAGGGAGCCCCCAGGATCTTGACCTCGCGCTTCCCTTCGAGGAAACGTCGTCCCAAGGTGTGCTGGGCCTGGTATCCCACGAACAGGATGGTCGTGTTGGGCTTCCCCACGTGATTCCGCAGATGGTGCAGGATCCTGCCTCCCTCGCACATGCCGGAGGCTGCGATGATGATCGCCGGTCCTTTTCGCGTGTTGAGGGTCTTCGATTCATCGGCCGAGCGCACGTATCGCAACCTTTTGAAACCGAGTGGGTCACCGTCCGAATCGGTGGCCATGGTGTTCAGCATCTCCCGGTCGTAGCACTCCGGGTGATCGCTGTAGACCTCCGTCACGTTGATCGCGAGGGGACTGTCCACGAAGACGTCCATGGCCGGAAGCTCGCCGCTCTCCCACAGCTGATTCAGCCGGTACACCACTTCCTGCGTGCGTCCGAGGGCGAACGACGGGACGAGCAGTTTGCCGCCGGAGGCGTAGGTCGACTCCGCACACTGCCGCAGATACTCCCGGGCGCGGGGCGGCGGCTCATGCTCCCGATCCCCGTACGTGCTCTCCATGATGACGTAGTCCGCGCCGCTGGCTATCTGCGGGTCGCGCAGTATCGGCAGTCCCCTACGGCCGATGTCTCCAGAAAACAGGAGGCGACGGGTCCGACTGCCCTCCGTGAGGTCGAGCACCACGGACGCGGAGCCCAGGATGTGACCGGCGTCGATGAAGGTCGCCCGCACTCCGGGCGCCGGCTCGAATGCGCGGCCATAGTGGACCGGCCGGAAGCGGGACAGGGCCTTTCGGGCATCACCGATCAGGTAGAGGGGTTCGAACGGTCGCTTGCCCTGGCGTTTACGTCTCCGGTTGACGTACCGGACGTCCGACTTCTGGATATGCGCAGAGTCCACCAGCATGTGCCGGCACAGATCGCGGGTGGCAGGAGTCGCATAGATCTTCCCGCTGAAGCCGCTCTTCACCAGGGTCGGGAGGTTACCGCAGTGATCGATGTGCGCGTGGCTGAGGACCACCGCGTCGATGGACGACGGATCGAACGGGAAGTCCCTGTTCCGCTCGAACGCGTGTTTTCTGCGTCCCTGGTACAGGCCGCAGTCGAGCAGGATTCGCCGACCTCCGACATTCAGCAGGTGCATCGAGCCGGGAACTTCCCGGGCTGCTCCCCAGAATTGGACGTTCATGCCTCGCCCCGTTTCTCATGTAACCGTTCCCAACGGAGGATTCCGTCCCGTTACGATTGCAGGGTGTGGACCTCCCGGCTAGTGTCCGGCCCCAATGAATCGCGGCGGAGACAGGTCGCAGTCGACCGACCACGGCCCGGTCAGGTGTTCTCGACTCATGGCTGACGAAGATATACCGTGAGCGTCGAGATTGGGAGCGGCACGGCGTCAACCTTTTGGCCGCACGAGGCGTCCATCAAGAGATGGGTCTTTTCCGATTCGTTCACACCCACCCGACCCTGGAGGTTGGCACGATGTGGCAGGTAGTAACGACGTACCGACTCGGTCGATGCCTGGCCGGCCTGGCGGCAACAATCCTGGTCGCGGCCACGCCGGCGTCGGCGCAGGAGACGTATGAACTCTCGGGCGAGGCCGCCGTGTGGAACCTCGCCGGTACTGTTTCGGTGACCGGGGGCGGCTCGACCCTGGCGGTCGAGGTCCGACGTGGCGGGGCCGACGGCAGCCAGCTCGAGGTCGCGACGGGGGCCGTCGACCTGGACCAGGACGGTGTGGGGCGAGTGGACGCCCTCCGCGTACTGTACCCGGGAGACGAAATCGCCTACGAGGGTGGCGGTACTGAGCTTCGCGTTCGAGATGACGGCACGTTCTATCGAGGCCACGAGCGCGGCCGGAAGGTTAAGATCCACCAGGATGGCGGTGGCCTGGACGCCCATGCGAACCTCGATATCCGGGTTCCTGACGGAAGAACGCTGCGCATCTATCTGGCCGCCGGCGAGGTTGTCGTGTCCAACGTGGACGGTGACCTCCTGGTCAGCTCGGGGTCGGCGGACATCAGATCTTCGGAGACTTCGGGCGAACTCGTTCTCGACACGGGCTCCGGCGATGTGATGGTGGAGAACGCCCGCGGCGATCTCTCGGCGGACACCGGATCCGGTGACGTCGTAGCCCGGGGCGTCTCCGGCGGTTACCTGATGGTGGATACGGGATCCGGCGACGTGACGGGTGGCGCCATCATGGTCGGCGAGTTGAGCGTCGACACGGGTTCGGGAGATATCGGCTTCGAGGGAGTGGAGACCACCGAGTTCGCCGCCGACACGGGCTCGGGAGATGTCGAGGTAGTGTTCCTGGCGAATCCGGGTGAAGTCTCGGTGGACACCGGGTCCGGCGATGTCACCCTTACCTTTCCGTCCTCGTGGCAGTCCCGGGTGGAACTGGATACGAGCTCCGGAGAGATCCACTCCGAGTTCCAAATGACCGTGGAAGAGATGGACGACGACTACGTGAGGGGCCGGATCGGGAGCGGTGGAGGATCACTGGAGGTCGACACCGGGTCGGGGGATATTCGCCTGAACCAGGGCTGACGCCCGCCGGGGCGGCGCTGGCGGGCGCCGCCCCCGACATGGGGCCCGATCAAGTGCCCGAAATCGGCCCGCCCTTCCAGGGCTGCTCGGACGTCGCACGTGTGGCCGCCCCGACCGCGAGCTGGGCGCGGACTGCCTTCGT
>CAYWLF010000292.1:0-3055 GCA_964458875.1 uncultured Gemmatimonadota bacterium | reverse complement strand
GCTTCACCATGCTCATAGCAAGGCCGTTCGCGACGCCGGGCTACCTCACCACACGATCCACGACTTCCGGCACACCGCGGCCGTCCTACTGGCACGTGAGGGGATGCCGATCCCGCTGATCCAACAGCAGCTCGGCCACGTGAGGATCGAGACGACGATGATCTACGCGAAGTTCCACCCGGCCTACGGCGACGTCGAACGGTACTTCGACCAGGTGGATCGGACATTGGAAGGCGACAATCGAGGTGACAGTGCCGATGTGGAGATCCACAATGATGCCTAAAAACAGCCTTTACGCCCACATCTCCTCGAACATCAGGTACTGCGAGGCTAGCATCCCGAGCGCCTGGTAGGTCTCCTGGGCGGCGAGGTTGTCGCGCTCCACGTACAGGCGAATTCCGAGCACCTTCTCCGAGAGCGCCGCTTCCCGAACATGGTCGTGGAGCCCGCGGTACACGCCCTCACGGCGATGGCGCTTCGACACGTAGACGCTCTGCAGCCACCAGACCAGGCCGTTTCGCCAGTCGCTCCACTCGGTAGTGATCATGACCTGGCCCACCACCTCCTCACCTTTGACGGCCACGAAGTAGCGCCCCCTGGAGGGATCTTTGAGCAAGGCCTCGACGCCCTTCCCGAGCACTCTGCGGTCCAGCTCCCGGCCTTCGGTCTCCCGGGCCATCGCCTGGTTGAACAGGACGATGCGGGCGGCGTCGTCTGGATCGGCTTCACGAATGACGATCGGCATATGTCGTTCTCCCGTTCGGTGCGTGGAATCCCACATTCTCGGCTGGTCCGGCCCCACTCGCAAACCACCCGCGCGGCCCTGACGGCGGAGCCGGTATCGGATACCTTGCCGTATGATGCTCGACGATCGTGTGTCCGAAATCTGCATCGTCCTTCTCACCGGGATCGGTGACGTGGTGCATGGTCTTCCCGTGGCCAACGCCATCAAGGACGACGATCGCGCGCGACGGATTACCTGGGTGGCGGAGCCCGCTCCTGCCGAGGTCCTGCGGGAACACCCTAGCGTGGACCGTGTGATCGTCTTCCGAAAGAAGGACGGACTGCGCGGCGTCGCCCGACTGAGGGACGACTTCAGGGAGTACCGGTTCGACCTGACCCTGAACATGCAACGCCACTTCAAGGGTGTGTTTCCGACCCTGTTCTCGAGGGCGCCGACGCGAGTCGGCCTGGACCCGGCGAAGGTCCGAGAGGGCGTGTGGCGGTTCAGCAACCACCACATCGAGCCCGGCCCCTGGGCGCACACGCAGGACATGCTGCTGCGTTTTCTGGACCCTCTCGGGATCCAGCGCCCGGACCCTCTCGAGTGGCGGATCACCTTCAGTGAGGCGGAGAAGTCCAGGCAGACGACGTTCTTCGCGGATCTGCCGGACGGTCCGGTAGTGGGATTGGTTCTCGGCTCGAACGTCGCTCGGAAGGACTGGCCGTCCGAGCGCTACGCCGAGCTCGCCGAGGCGATCGCCGTACGGCACGAAGCTACGGTGCTTCTCGTCGGAGGCCCGGCGGAGCGGGAAAGGGCGGCGGCGGACCTCATCATAGGCCACACGAAACACAGGCCGATATCGACCCTGGCGGATGACGTCCGCCGGATGATGTGGACGGTCGGAGGATGCGATCTGCTCGTCAGTCCGGACTCAGGACCCCTCCACCTGGCCCACGCTCTCGGCGTCCCGGTCGTCGGGCTGTACGGCCACACCAACCCGGCGCGCGTCGGCCCCTACTCCCGGTATCGCGACCTGGTGGTGGACGCGTACCACGATCCGGGCGAGACCCCGGATCCGACAGTGCCCGGGTCGAGGGACGGGCGCATGGACCGAATCGCCGTATCCGACGTGCTGGAGCGGGTCGAGCGAGCGTTCGATCTCTATGTTCCCGCCGGCGGACGACGGTCCAACTCGACGGAGAACGAGCCATGAGAGGTCTTCCCAGGACGCATGCTGCAGCGACGCTCATCCTCGCGGCTCTGGTGATCGGAGCCGGCCAACTCCGTGCGCAGGAGGTGGCTCAGCGAGAATCGGAGTTTCCGGAATTCGCTCCATCCCAGGAGCAACCCGTACTGCGCGAGCTGGCTGCCGCCGTTTCGCCAGGCCGGATACAGGCTGACGTTGAGACTCTGGTAGGTTTCGGCACCCGGCACACCCTGTCCGACACGGTCTCGGATACCCGTGGGATCGGGGCGGCGCGGCGATGGATCAAGGCCGAGTTCGACATCATCTCAGCGGCCTGCGGGGGCTGCCTCGAGGTCTCCTACCAGCGCACCCTGGTCGAAGGTGGGGACCGGATACCGGACGCCGTGGAAATCGTCAACGTGATCGCCATCCAGAGGGGCATCCACGACCCCGGCCGGTACGTCATCATGTCAGGAGATATCGACTCGCGTGTCTCGGATGCGCTCGACTTCACGTCCGATTCTCCGGGCGCCAACGACAACGCATCCGGAACAGCCGGCGTGCTCGAGGCTGCTCGCGTTCTGAGCGAGCACCGGTTCTCGGGATCGATCGTGTACGCTGCACTTTCCGGTGAAGAGCAGGGTCTGTATGGGGGCCGCCACCTGGCGGCTCTGGCGATCGACGAAGGCTGGAGAATCGCGGGTGTGCTGAACAACGACATGATCGGCAACGTCGAGGGCATCACTGGGGTCGTGGACAATACGTCGGCCCGCGTGTTTTCGGAGGGGACCCGCGCCGTGGAGACCGAGCGAGAGGCCAGGGTGAGGCGCTTTTCGGGGGGTGAGGTCGACTCGCCCTCTCGCAATCTCGCGCGCTACGTGAAAGTGATGGCTGAACGGTATATCCCGAACCTCGACGTCATGATGATCTACCGGTTGGATCGCTTCGGACGGGGCGGTCACCACCGGCCGTTCAACGACGCCGGTTTCGCCGGGGTCCGAATCATGGAAACGAACGAGAACTACCACCGGCAGCACCAGGACCTGCGCACCGAGGACGGGATCGAGTACGGAGACGTCATCGGTGGCGTGGACTTCGACTACGCGGCGAAACTGACGGCGCTCAACGTGACCGCGCTGGCCTCG
>CAYWLF010000291.1:0-3166 GCA_964458875.1 uncultured Gemmatimonadota bacterium | reverse complement strand
GTGGTACTGATCGGAGTCTTCTTCACCCTCGTCGTGTCGTGGGCCCTGTCGAAGACCGTGCTCAAGGGACAACCCACGGCGTTCACCCTGGAGCTTCCTCCGTACCGCAGACCGGGTGTACTGCGCGTGCTGTATACATCGCTGATCGACCGGACACTGTTCGTCCTGTGGCGGGCGATCGTGGTGGCCGCGCCGGCGGGCGCGGTGATCTGGATCCTGGGCAACGTGTACGCTGGAGACTCGAGCCTGGCCGTGATTGCGGCTGACTGGCTCGACCCGTTCGGCCAGACCCTCGGGCTCGATGGAGTCATCCTCCTGGCCTACGTGATCGCGATCCCGGCGAACGAGATCGTCGTACCCACCATGCTGATGGTATACGCCGGCCTCGGGATGATGACGGAGCCCGCGTCGTATGACGCCCTGCGCACCGTGCTGGTGGACGAGCACGGTTGGACGCTCGTGACAGCGGTCTGCCTGATGCTGTTCTCGCTCCTCCACAATCCGTGCGGCACGACAATCTGGACCATGTGGAAGGAAACGAGAAGTCGCAAATGGACCACCCTCGGCGCCCTGATGCCGCTGGGAATAGCGTTTGCCGTGACGTTCATCGTCGCAAGCGCCATGCGAGCGCTGTAAGGCGCTCCCGCGGGTCAGCCCGGTGGAGTGAGCGTGCTCAGTAGGGGCGGCCCGTGATCACGACTCCGCCACCTACCCGGCCGGGTCCCCAGTAGCCACCGCCGTACGGCCCATACCCCCCACCGTAGCCGCCACCCCAATACGGCCCGGGACCGCTCACGCCGACATAGACCCCGCTGTTGTAGCCGTACCCGGAACAACCCATGAAGACGAGGCCCAGGGCCACCACGCAGACGATTAGCGTCAGTCGGAGGCGTCTCACCGGTCACCTCCCTCGGGACGTGGCCATTGCTGCACACCGAACGGCGCTCCGGTCGGATCGACCAATACTGCAGCCTCGCGGTGGTTCACGGCCTCGGGAGGCAGGAGGATCTCCGCACCCAGCTCCACGGCACGCGCCGTTACCTCCGCCACATCCCGAACCGCGACGTAGGGCAACCAGTACGGGGTGGCTTCGCCCGGCATCGCGTGGATTCCGGCTCGCAGGTTCGCCCCGGCGAACATGGCGAAAAACACGGTGTCCAAGTCTCCTTCGGCCACGGCTTCTCCGTACTCATCGTCGGCGACGTCTTTCATTCGAGCGGCTATGCCCTCGGATCGGTAGCCCAGAAGAGCCTGGTAGAACTCGACCGCGCGGTGCGCATCGGTAGTCCAGAGCTCGGTCCACAGCCAATCACCCGACTCGACCGTCCGCCCGTCCCTGGGGTCGCCGGCGGTCGACCGGAGAAGGACGAAGAACGCTCCCTGCGGATCCTCGACGACCGAGTAGCGCCCGCGATTCGGAAAGTCATTCGGTTGAACGGTGATTGCCGCACCCAGGTCGCTCGCCCGGGAGGTCGCAGCATCTACGTCGGCGACCGATACGGACACCAGCCATAGGGGAGAGTCCAATTCGTCTGGATCTGCCGTGAAGACACTCCCGATGATCTCGCCGGCTCTGGTGATACTCCAATAGCGACCGGGAGCCTCGTCCGATCCCTCGAAACCCCACCCGAAGAGGCCGCCGTAGAAAGCGCGCGCCGCCTCCGCATCGTGCGTGAGAAGATCGTGCCAAACGACCTTGCCCGTGAGTACCCCGGGCGCCGCGTCGCCAGTGATCGAGGGAACCACGGGCCGAGCCGGTGGTGGCGCGCTCGAACAGGCGCTGACGAGGACCGCACCCAGGACCGCTATGACACAGAGCTTCGAAGTGCTGCAGTGGATGAGCAAAACCCAGCCTCCGTTCCGTTCATGGAAAGACTACCCGCTCCGGCGCGCTCGCACTCGAGACCCGGACAATACCACTCGGTTCGGATCCCGTTCCTTCACGTGTGCCCGACCGCACCGAACTTGCCACGCTCCGGGGATCGGGAGCATACTCGCTCCGACCCGAGCGGGAGCCCCATCTTGAACGTCAGATCACGACCGGCCGATGGACTTCGTATCCTGATCGTCGGTTCCACCGTCTTAGCAACGCTGTTCACACCCCGCCTCGCAGGGGCGCAAAGCCCGGCCTCCGGCCTGGTCGAAGGGCCCCGGACCACCCACTCCCCCAGTTCACGAGCGGGGAACATACGGCTCGTAGCCGTCGGCGACATCATGATGGGCACCGCCTTCCCCGATTCGAGCTACCTGGACCCGAGAATCATCCCCGGAGTGTCCGCCGACGAGCTCATCGGCCCGGACCTGGCGGCAGTCCTGCGTGCTGGCGACGTGACGTTCGGCAATCTCGAGGGGGCCCTGTTCGACAGAGGCGGCGAATCGAAGAAGTGCCGCAACATGGACGCCTGCTACGCCTTCAGGAGTCCGGAGTGGTACGCCGAGCTGCTGGCCGACATGGGATTCAACCTGATGTCCCTGGCCAACAATCACAGCGGTGACTTCCTGGAGGCCGGACGGACGACGACGATCGCCGCGTTGGAGAGACAGGAAATCGTCTACGGAGGACTGGCTCAGGCCGGGGCGGTCACCGGCACCCTGGAGTTGGACGACGGCACTCGGGTGGGCCTGGCAGGCTTCTCTCCCAACAAGGGCACGGTCAGCATCCACGACCTTGGTGGACTCCGCCGGCTGGTGGCCGAACTGGACCGGACGCACGACGTGGTCGTCGTTTCCTTTCACGGAGGAGCGGAAGGCTCGGACCGCACGCACGTCACGCGGGAGCCCGAAGAATTCTACGGCGAGCGCAGGGGAAACGTGTACGAGTTCGCGCATGCTGCCGTGGACGCGGGGGCTGACGTGGTGATCGGGCACGGCCCGCACGTGCCGCGGGCGGTCGAGGTCTATCGGGGCCGGTTCATCGCCTACAGCCTGGGCAACTTCTGGACGTGGGCCCGGTTCAATCTCCGGGGGCCCAACGGACTGGCACCCGTGCTCGACATCGAGGTAGACGGCGACGGCCGTTTGGTGAACGCCCGTCTGGTGAGCGCCCGCCAAACCGGACTCGGCTCGCCGCGGGTGGATCCCGCCGGCCGGGCGGCGGCGTTGATCGCGGAACTCTCGGGCGAGGACTTCCCGGAAGCGGGATTGGAATTCGCGGACGACGGCCGGA
>CAYWLF010000290.1:0-3292 GCA_964458875.1 uncultured Gemmatimonadota bacterium | reverse complement strand
CAGTCCTTCCTCGGCGCTCGACCTGAAGCCGGCTGACCGGATCGTGGAGGTGGACGGAGAGTCCACCCTTGGCTGGAGCCAGGTAGATGCTGTGTCGTCGCTGCGGGGTCCGAAGGGCGAAGCCGTGGAGGTTACGGTGCGTCGCGAAGGCGAGCCGGACCTCCTCCAATTCTCGATCGTGCGCGACGACGTACACATCGTCGCCACCCAGTCCCTGATCCTGTCGGACGATATCGGCTACGTCTATCTGCAGCAGTTCAGCCGCCAGGCCACGCAGGAGTTGCAGGTCGCGATCAACGATCTCCTGGCGCGTGGAGCCAGGTCCCTGGTACTGGATCTCCGCTACAACGTGGGCGGCATCCTGCGTGAGGCGGTCGAGATCTCGGACCTGTTTCTCGACCCCGGGGACATGGTGGTGGATACCCGCGCCAGGGATCCCCGGGACAGCTACACGTTCACGGCGCCCGGACCGGACCGCTATCCAGGCCTTCCGGTGGTGGTGGTGGTCAACACCTGGTCGGCGAGCGCATCGGAGATCGTAGCCGGGGCTTTGCAGGACCATGATCGGGCCCTGGTTCTCGGCACGCGCACCTTCGGCAAGGGCGTGATGCAGAGTGTGTTCCCGCTTCCCGGCGGCAACTACCTGCGACTTACCACCGGAACCTGGTATACCCCGTCCGGCCGCTCGATTCACCGATCGCGTGGCGAGGGCGATGACACGTTCGCCCTGGGCTCCGATGAATTCAATGAGGCGGTAACCGAGGCCGTTCAACTGGGAATGGGATCTACCGATGGCTTCGTGGCGGACCTTGAGCCGGTGCTCGACGATACGGAGGATGTGCAGGCGTACGAGACGGTTTCGGGGCGCGTGGTCTACGGCGGCGGTGGAATCGTCCCGGACCTCGTCGTCCTGCCCGACACTCTGACAGTGGCGGAGCAGGAATTGCGTCAGGTGCTGCTGGATACCGAGGTGCCGTTCAACGACCTCGCGTTCAGATTCGCGGTACAGTACTACCGGGATCATCCGGATCTGCGGGAGGACTTCGAGATGAGCACCGAGTTGAGGGCTGAATTCCTCGACTATCTCGAGGCGCAGACCGGTGCGGAGCTCGATTCGGGCCTGGTGGAGGCGGCTGGCAAACTCGTGGACTTTCAGCTCAGCCGGCAGCTCGCGGCGGCGGCTTTTGGTGAGGACGCGGGGCTCAGGCGCGCGGTGCAACGCAGCAGGCAGGTGTCCGAGGCCGTACGGCTGCTCGATGGGGCCGCGACCCCGGAGGAGCTGCTGGCGCTCGGAGAGCAGACGAGAGAAGAGCAGGCTGACGAGAGCATGGGACCGGAGAGTTGAACGAGTGAAGAACACTAGAAGGAACTGGGTACCGGCAGTGGCCGTGACGATCCTCGCTCTGGGGTCGGGTGGTTGGCTCCTCGAGCAAGGAGTTGGTGCGCAGGAAAGCACCGTGTATCGTGCCCGGCTGTTCGACGAGGTTCACCGTCTCGTGTCCGAGAGGTATGTCGAGGAGATGGACTCGTCGGACCTCTATCGAATGGCGATCGATGGCATGCTGTCCGAACTCGGAGATCCGTACTCGGTGTTCATCAGTTCGGATCAGGCGGATGACCTGGAACTGTCGATCGAAGGCGACTACGGCGGTTTGGGGATCCGCATCCAGAAGGTCGGCGAGTGGATCACCGTGATGGGAGTGATCGCGAATTCTCCCGCCGAGCGGCAGGGGTTGATGACCGGGGATCGGATTGTCGGCGTCGAAGGGGAGTCCGCTCGTGGTTGGGATGACACGGAGGCCGTGGAGAAGCTGCGGGGCCCGAAGGGCACGCCGGTCTCGATCTCGATAGGGAGAGTCGGGGCGGCGGTGCCGCTGGAGTTCACCATTGTGCGGGACGAAGTCCACGTCGAGACGGTGCGGAGCTTCATGGTGGATGATCGCATCGGCTTCGTGGACCTGGACCAATTCAGCAGGGACGCGCGCCTCGAGCTCGGGGACGCGATCCGGGCCCTGCAGGAACAGGGAGCGGAAGCGCTTGTCCTGGATCTTCGAGGAAACCCGGGCGGATTGCTGGACCAGGGCGTCGCGGTATCGGACCTGTTTCTCCCGCGCGGTGCGGGCATCGTTGAAACCCGGTCTCGGGTCGAGGACCAGAATTTCACGTTCGGCGCTCCGAACGACGAGGAGTTCCCAGGGCTTCCGATGGTGGTACTCGTCAACTACGCCAGTGCCAGTGCTTCGGAGATCCTCGCGGGCGCTCTGCAAGATCATGACAGGGCGTTGATCCTGGGCACGCCGACCTTCGGCAAGGGATCGGTCCAAACCGTGTACTCCCTGCCGGATGGTAATCACCTCAAGCTGACCACGGCGGGCTGGTTCACCCCCAGCGGCCGGTCCATCTCTCGAGAACCCCTGCACGACTCCGGCGATGACCTGTCGCAGGCGGTGTCCGCCCAGATGTCGGCCATGAGAGGCATCGCGGTGGATACCGCGGGGCTGGAGGTCTTCAGTACCGCGGGCGGGCGAAAAGTCTATGGGGGAGGCGGAATCACCCCGGATGTGATCATCCCCGACACCACGACGCTGGACGAGAGGGAGATGGAGCGGTCCGTGGGTCGCGCGGGTTTCTCACTGCGCCAGCTTGCCTTCCGGTTTGGGGTGGAGTGGACGAACGAGCATCCGGATATCGCTCGGGACTTCGTCGTGACGCCGGAGATGCGGGACGAGTTCTTCCAGGCGATCTCAGAGGTCGAGGGTGTGGAGGTGGACCGAGAGTTGTTCGATCGGGTGGAGGGATACATCGACCGGTACCTGGAGGCGCAGATCGCCAACTCGGCATTCGGCGAGCTGGAGATGTTCAAGCGGTTCGAGACCCAGAGCCCGATGTACCTGGAAGCCGTAGGACTCCTGGGCGAGGCCCGCACCCCGGAAGATCTTCTGAGTCTGGCAGGCTCGCCCGCGCCCGGGCCGCACGTCATGGAGAAGGTAGAGGGGGAACTTGCCGAGGCCGGTTCGCCGGCCCCGGATGGAGGCAACTGACCCCTGGGAGCGTCCGGCTCTACGTAGCGCTTCCATACCGTGCAACGACAAGCGCCCCTGTGCCGAGGATCCGGCCGCAGGGGCGTTTGTCATCGGAGGCTCGTCACCTCCAGCCTGAGATGTAGTCCGAGGGAGTGACTAGTCCCGGACGCGGTCCTTCAGGCCCTTACCAGCGCGGAAGGAGACGCTGTTGCGCGCCGCGATGGTGATCTCCTGGCCCGTCTGCGGATTCCGGCCCTTGCGAGCCTTCG
>CAYWLF010000289.1:0-3302 GCA_964458875.1 uncultured Gemmatimonadota bacterium | reverse complement strand
AGGGACGCGCCTTCGCCCGGCAGATGGCGGACTCGCTCGAGCCGGCCCGGGAAGGCGATGCGCAGGCCCTGGCAGCTCTCCAGGGGGCTGCGCGCGGATACGTGGACCTGATTCGCGGGCATATCCTCAAGGAAGACCGGATCCTGTTCGAAATGGCCGACCAGGCCGTACGCGGGTCCGCGTGCGAACGTCTGTGCGGTGGCTACGGTGCGGTGTGCGCCCGTCGTTTCGAGGGGCAATCGAAGGAAGAGTTGCAGAACCTGGCAGCGAAGATCAGCGAGCGCGCCGGCCTGGCCTGAGTTCGCCGGGCCAAGGCCCGAGATGTAGGCTCAGGGCGAGCGCGAACGAACGCATTCCATATATTGATGGAAGGTGAAGCGCCCACGTCGATGCAGCCGTATCGAGGCCAATATGAAGAGCCGAGTCGTCCGTCGGGGCAACGCCGCGAGCCCTCCCAGCAGGCCCTCCACGCTTCTTCCGCTGGTGATTTGCCTGTTCCTCGCGTCCTGTGGAGACGACGATTCGACCGGACCGCCACCCGGACCCGAGCCCTCCGCGCTCCCGATCGAGACGTCGGCGCAGCTGCAGGCCTGTGTATCGGGCTCTACCGCCAGCGGAGCCCTCACTGAAGTCTGTCTCCCTGCCGTGTGGAACGGGGAGCTCGTCGTGTGGGCGCATGGCTATACGAATCCCGGGCCCGACCGTCCTCCCTACACGCCGCTCGAGCTTCCGGCCGATGAGGCGAGCGGTTTCCGGCTGAAGGACATCGTGCGTCAGCTCGGTACGCAGGAGACGGGGTTCTACGGATATGCCGCGACCAGCTACCGGCGAAACGGGTTGGTGGCCCCCGAAGCGGTTACCGACCTGGAGCAGACATCGGAGTGGGCACGGAACCGGCTGGCGTCGCTCGCCGCGGAGCACGGCTTGCCGGAGCTTCCGGTCACGACCCTGCTGGTGGGTGCTTCCGAGGGCGGTCTCTCGACCGCGCTTGTCGTCGAGCGGCCGGGAGTGGCCTCGTCGTTCGACGGGGGGCTCGCCCTGTGTCCGCCGATCGGAGACTTCCGGCGCCAGATAGAGTGGTTCGGCGACTTTCGGATCCTCTACGACTACTTCTTCCCCGGGATCATGCCGGGGACCGCGGTCGAGATTCCCGACGAAGAGTCGGTCGTCACCGACTCGAATTGGGCGGCTACTGAATCCGCCATCGAGGCGGCGCTCGACGCCGATCCGGCCGCGACGGTGCAGCTGGTGACGGTGAGCGGGGTACCTCATGACGCCGGTGCTTCGGAGTCGCTGAAGGAGGCGACGACCCAGATCCTGCGCTACAGCTTCATGGGCACGAACGACGCCACGAATGTCCTGGGTGGGAATCCGTTCGGGAACCTCGAGGCAGTCTACAGCGGTTCGGAAGACGACGTCGCGCTCAACACCGGTGTGGCGCGCCACGAGGCTGACCCCGCCGCGCTCACCTCGATCGAGGGGGCTTTTCAGACGAGCGGCGATCCGCAGGTGCCCTTCGTCGCGATGCATACGTCGCGGGATCCTGTGACCCCCATCTGGCACATGGACCTGTACGAGGTGAAGAGCGCCGGGGCGCAAGAGGAAGTAACCGTCATGCGAGTGGATCGATTCGGCCACTGCGGGTTCAGTCTGCCCGAGCTGGTAGCCGGCTTCTCCCAACTCGTCCTTCAGGTCGACGAGGCCAATCTGGTGACGTCGGCCGAGGTCTTTCCCGACGCGGAGATGCAGCGCGAGTTTCTCCGCCTCGCGTGGCGAAGCGGCGCGCGGCCCGTCGTGGTTGGCGGGTCCCCGTAGCCTACGGGTCCGGCCACCGCCGCATACGCTGTTACTGTGCCGGTCAGCAGGTGGCGCAGGGCGTAACCGGGGAGTCCAGCCCGTGCTCCTTTTCCGCACCCGGTGGCGTGGACACCAACTCATCCGGTGGAGACTTGGGCGCCCGGTGCCGTACGATCAGCGCCACGCCCGTCAGGATGATCGCGGCCGCTACGATCGTGCGCGGCGTCACCGGCTCGGAGGCCAGCGCCCACCCGAGGAAGACCGCTACGACCGGGTTCACGTACGCGTAGCTCCCGACCCGCGCCGGCGCTTCGTGTCGGAGAAGGAATATGTAAGCCGCAAAGGCTATCAGGGACCCGAAGACGACGAGGTAGGCCAGCGCTCCCAGCGAACGGGCGGACATCTGCCCCGGATCAAGCCGCGCCCATTCACCCATCGCCGTGCCGAACAGGAGAAGCAGGATCCCGCCCGCCGTCATCTGCAGGGCCGCCGACATCCAGGGAGAAGACGGGTGCGGCAGGCTCGAGCCGTACACGGAGCCGATGGCCCAGGACAACGTCCCGAATACCACGACCGCCGATCCGATGAACTGCATCCTCGCGTCGCCTGACAGTTCGACGGGGCCCACGAGCACGGCGACTCCCATCAGGCCGAGAACCAGCCCTGCGATCGTCGCGCGGGTCGGCCTCCGTTTCGCCGGGCCGATCCAGTCCAGCAGGACCATCCATACCGGCACGATCGCCACGATCAGCGCCGCGAGACCCGAATCGATCCACTGCTCGGCCCAGCCCACGGCCCCGGTTCCACCGAGCAGGAGGAGACCGCCCACGACGGCGGCTCCCGCCCACTCTCGCGCCGTCGGGCGAGCCTCTCCGCGCCAGCGGAGAAACGCGTACATGAGGACGCCGGCCGTGAAGAAGCGGGCGAACAGCATGAGAAACGGCGGAAGCGTCTCGACGGCGAAGCGGATCGCCAGGTAGGTGGAGCCCCAGACCAGGTAGATGACGGCGAACGCGAGGACGATCGCCGTGGTACCGGGCTGCTCGCCCGAGTGTTGAATCGCTGCCCCGGCCATCCGCTCCCCTTCTCCGCTGCCTTCGGTGATCCCCCCTGTCCGGCGGGGGTGCCGGCGTCCGGACCGCCGTGAACGAGATCGAGGATCGCCGCGTGTGGCAGACACGGCGAGGCCCGGAGACGCATGTAGCGCCTCCGGGCCTCGCCTTCATCCCGGGTTGGGAACTCCGGTATGTGGTTCCCGATGCCCCGCGCTTCGAGGGCACCGGGGTTCAGGTCAGGTTACGCCGGAGCGTGACAAACGGTCGTCAAGTAATCGAGCGAGTTGTCCAGCAGCGAGTTCGCGTACGTCGAGTTGTGTACGCCGAGGTCGCCGGAGTTGGAGACGAACACGGCGCCATACACTGCCTCGCGCTCGCACTCCAACCACGTCTCGTTACCGACGAGATCGTCGTTGATGAGAGGCGAGAACTCGGCCCAATCCGCGTAGC
>CAYWLF010000288.1:0-3307 GCA_964458875.1 uncultured Gemmatimonadota bacterium | reverse complement strand
GACTGGACCAGCTGGCGCACGTCCTGGTGCTTCTACTCATCGCGGTTGTGGTTCTGCTGTAGGGCAAGCCCGATCAGGCCCTCGCCTCCGACCCGGGTGGCCGCGTGACCTCCAGGAATCCACACGGACACACTTCCACGCACTTCCCGCATTCCTCGCACTGATCCAGCGTAAGCGTGAAGTACACTCCGGGTCCGACCTCCTCGAGCTTGGTGAAACAGCCAGGCGTGCAGAACATCGAGCACTGCTCGCACCCGAAACAGGATCCGCAGGAATAGCACCGGCTTGCCTCGGCGAGGAACTGCTCTTCCGTGATCGTTCCCGCGACCTCGGCCCCGCCCATCTCGACCCGTTCAGCGCCCGTGAGCTTGGGCGCGTGGACGGCCGGCGTCTCGGCCTTGTAGTCGAGCATGACCTTGTCCGGCCCGATTTCAGGTCGTCCGTCCACCCGCCGGTCCGCCTTCACCTCGGAGGGAGACAGGTCACGCAGGCGGGCGTGAAGCTCCTCTGCCGCCCGGCGTCCCTGCACGATCGCATCGCCCGCGATCCCGAGTCCAAGCGCGTCGCCCCCGGCCAGGATTCCGTCTCCGGAATCTATTAGGAGCCAGTTACCGTCCCGGTCCAGCGCCTCGAAACCTTCAAGGATGGGGGCCTGGGAGACGGCCGCGATCACGGAATCGGTGGGGATCGAATAGTCGGAATGCGGAATGGCGCTAGGGCGACGACGGCCCGACTCATCCGGCTCGCCGAGCTTCATCTGGCAGGCCACCAGCTCTGTCAGCTTTCCGTCTGAGTCTCGCTCGAGCCGGACGGGCGCCGCCAGCAGTACCAGGTGAATCCCTTCCTCGAGCGCGTCATCGATCTCTTCGCCGATCGCGGGCATTTCTTTCCGGGACCGCCGGTACAGGATCGTCACCTCGGCGCCGGTCCGGCGCGCGGTACGGGCGGCGTCCACGGCAGTGTTGCCGCCGCCGACCACGACCACCCGGCTTCCGAGATCCGTCTCCTCGCCGCAATTCACCCCCGCCAGGTAGTCGGTGCCGGTCCGGACCGACGGACCCTCCTCGCCCGGTATGCCGAGGCCGCGACCCATTTGCGCGCCGATGCCGAGGTACACGGTGGCGTGCCGGCTCCTCAGCTCCTCGAGCGCCACGTCGCGACCCACGACCGTGTTCAGCTGGAGTTCGACGCCCAGGTCAAAAATCCGGTCGATCTCCGCGTCGAGAATGCGCGGCGGAAGGCGGTAGTCCGGGATTCCGTAGCGCAGCATCCCCCCCGCCTGGTCCTTGCTCTCGTACACGGTGACCCGATATCCGCGACGGGCCATCTGATAGGCGAACGACAGGCCCGATGGTCCGGCACCCACAACGCCGATCCACTCATCCTTCGGACCCTCTTCCACCCGGGCCAGCGGCACGTTGGCATCGATCGCCCAGTCCCCGAGGAACCTCTCCATGGCGTTGATCGCGAGAGGTTCGTCGAGTTCCGTCCGGTTGCAATGCTCCTCGCACGGATGCGGGCACACGCGCCCGAGAACGCTGGGGAACGGGTTCACGTCCGCGATCATGCGCCACGCACGCGTGTAGGCCTCTTCGAGCGAGAGGCCGGTCTTCTCGCGCTGCGCGACCGTACCGATCCAGCCCCGGATATCCCCGCAATTCGGGCACCCGGTCTGGCACGGGGCGGTCTTCTCGACCTGCTGCGGTCGGTACGCCGGAGTGAGGCGCTGGAAGGAGTCCACCGATTCCGCGCTTCCCTTGCCGGGTCGGGCGCTCACGAGCGGTCCGCCCCGCGGCCAGCCATCCCCGCGTTCAGGTCACGGATGCGATGGGACATGGTCTGGAGCAGGTTCACGGCGAGCAGCGGGTCCTCCTTGATGCGCCTGAGGAGGGTCTTCTTGTCCACCTTCAGGGCTCGGGCCTCGCCGCTGGCCCGGACGGTGGCCGACCGCGTCTCCTTCTCGAACACCGCCATCTCGCCGAAGAAGTCTCCCGTCTCGAGGAAAGCCAGGTGCTGCTCCCCCGAATCCGTGGCCTGGATGACCTCGACGCGACCCGACTGGACCACGAACATGCAGTCGCCCACGTCTCCCTGCCGGACGATGTCCTCTCCGTCCGCGTAGACCTTCCCGAGAGCGCCTTTCCCCATGGTCAGGACACCTTTCCGTTTCCATTCGACGACCGGATCCCGGCTGCGAGATTCACCATGATGTTGCCCAGGAAACCCGGGTGCAGCGCCCCCTGGAGGATTTCCTTATACGGGGCGCTGCCCGTGAACATGTTCCACAGCAGGGAACTCATGTGGCGGGGGGCATCCGGACTCGCCTGTTCCCGGGAGGCCATTCGCATGATCCCGCGCCGCGAGATCTTCGACGCCTTGAGAAGGCCTGTCGTGCCGAAGATCACCTTGCCGATGGCGTTGTCGTTCGCGATTCCCCGGCACGTCGGCCAGTAGTGCTTCTCGAATGCGTCGGCCGAAACGCCCTGGATCACGGCGGTGGACGCCGCGGCCTTGGCGGTTCGAAATGCCGCCCCGATACCGTCCTTGTACAGGCGGGTGACCCCGCTGTCTCCGATCAGAACCACTCGATCGCCGAATGGACGCTTCCTCGCGCCCATGTTGATCAGCGGAGAGCAGGAGCACACACACGGAGTCGCGTCGGTGGGGAAGCACTTCCGGACCACCGGGTCCCGGAGAAAGGCGTGCACCATCTCCTGGTCCAGCTCGTCGCCCAGCATCACCACCGTGACGAACTCGCCTTTCGGAATGATGGCGGCGAACTCGAGGCGCGGAATCGTGAGCAGGAAGACGTGCATGGAGTTGCCGAGCACCCGGAGCACTTCGTCCGGCGTCGAGCGGAATTCGCAGATGTAGGTGCGGGTGGTCTTCGGCGGTTTGATTCCGGCCGGGAGGTCTTCCAGGAGCCTGAGGAAGTTGCTGTTCACTCCGCTGGCTACCGTGACCAGGTCGTAGGCCTCGGCCTCGCCGTCGGCTCCGATGAGCCACGGGCAGTCCTCACGCCACTGCACGTCTGTGATCAACTGCCGGACGATGCGGGCGCCCTTCTCGGTGGCCATGCCCTGCAGGTAGCCGTCGAAACTGTCCCAGGGGCTCTCCGCTCCCTCGCGAGGTCCGTTGCCCCGGTACAGGGCGGCAATGCGTTGCTCACCCGAGGGGCTCTGGATGGCCACGCTGCCGACATCCATGTGGACCACATACGACTCGATCTCGCGCTGCACCACTTCGGGCGGGAGGTTGATTCCCTCGGCGGCCAGGATCTGGACGAGGGACTCGGAGACGATGCCCC
>CAYWLF010000287.1:0-3311 GCA_964458875.1 uncultured Gemmatimonadota bacterium | reverse complement strand
ACGGACGTGCCGGAGTCCCGAGTGAACGTCCTGAAAGACGCGGGGGTCGACCCGGCTGGCCAGTATGTCCTGTACTGGATGACGAGCGACAGACGCACATCGCACAACTTCGCATTTCAGCGGGCGGTCGACTGGTCGCGCCATGTCGATCGGGGGCTGCTCGTTCTCGAGGCATTGCGATGCGACTATGAGTGGGCGAGCGAGCGTCACCATGGGTTCGTATTGGACGGGATGGCCGACAACCTGGCTGCCTTGAAGGGGAGACGCGGAGTCACGTACTTCCCCTTCGTGGAAGGCTCGGTCGGTGAAGGGAAAGGGCTGCTGGAATCGCTGGCGGAATCAGCGGCCGTCGTGGTCACGGATGATTACCCTACCTTCTTCGTGCCCCGCATGCTCGAGGCGATATCGCAAAGACTGAATACGCGGCTCGAAGCGGTCGACTCCAACGGGCTGGTTCCCCTGCGGAGCACGGATCGGGTCTACCCTACCGCGTACACCTTCCGACGCTACCTTCAGAAAGTGATCCCCGCTCACCTCGAGCACGCGCCGCTGGAAGATCCGGTGGGCGGCCTTGCCAGGCTCGACCGGCCCACCGTTCCTGGAACGATCCTCGCCCGTTGGCCGTCGGCAGCGGTCGCCCTGGAGAGCGGCGGGCCGGACCTGCAGTCATTGCCGTTGGATCACTCGGTTTCCGCCGCACATCTGCGAGGTGGGGAACGCACTGCGGCCGATCGACTGGACGGATTCCTGCGGGGGGCGCTCGATCGGTATGCGGACGAGCGCAGTCAGCCCGACGCGGACGCGGCAAGCGGCCTCTCACCCTACCTTCATTTCGGCCACATTTCGACGCACGGTATACTCGCGCGCCTCGTCGCGCACGAGGACTGGATCCCCGATTTCGAAGGCAAACCGACGCACGGCAAGCGCAGCGGCTGGTGGGGCATGAGCCCGGCAGCGGAGGCGTTCCTGGACGAACTGGTCACGTGGCGCGAGCTGGGGTTCAACATGGCGGCGCTTCGTTCCGACCACCGCGAGTACGAGTCTCTTCCTGAGTGGGCCAGGAAGACCCTGGAGGAACATGCGAGTGACCCTCGTCCCTACCTCTACACCTTCGAACAACTCGACGGCGCGTCCACTCACGACGAATTGTGGAACGCGGCCCAGCGACAGCTGCGCCGCGAAGGACTGATTCACAACTACCTGCGCATGCTGTGGGGGAAGAAGATCCTGAAGTGGACCGCGACGCCTCGCGAGGCCGCGCGCTTCATGATCGAACTGAACAACCGTTATGCCCTGGACGGCAGGGACCCGAATTCCTACTCGGGCATCTACTGGTGTCTCGGAAGGTACGACCGACCGTGGGGACCGGAGCGGCCGGTGTTCGGCAAGATCCGCTACATGACCTCGGCGAATACGGCTCGTAAGCTCCGGGTCCGGGAGTACATGGAGCGGTTCCCCCGCTGACGCACGCCCGGATCAGGCTCCGACGCGCTCCTGTTCCATCACGGCCAGCGACGCGTAGAGATCTTCCAGGCTCGAGATGAGGCGTCCGCCCACGGACTCCACGGCGTCCCCGTACGAGGGGGCCGCCCGGCCACCGGCAAGGATCGGCATCGTGGGGCCGACCGCAGCCCGAAGCTCCACGAACTGCTCCGCGATACCCGGGTCGTCGGCCGGGAATACCAGGCTGAGGGCGATGCCCGAAGCGCCGGTGCTGCGAGCGACATCTGCGATATCGTCCGCGGGCAACTCGGTTCCAAGGTAGGTCACTCGCCATCCTTGCGTCGCCGCTGCAGCCGCGACGAACAACGCACCGAACTCGTGCCTCTGCCCGGCTGGAGTCGCGACCACCAGGCCCGGCGCCTCAGGGCCCGCCATCACCGAGTTCGCCAGGGATTCCAGCACACGTCGAATCACCGCGGATGCAAGGTGTTCGTGCCCCGGGCTCATCTGCCCGTGCTCCCAGCGTTCTCCGATCCGGGCCAGCAGCGGCCCGAGAACGTCCTCGATCAGCATGGGCGCCGACAGCGCTACGGCGGCCCTCATCAGGGACTTCTCGAGCCGCACGGCGTCGAGAGACTCGACCGCGGCCAGGCACTCCTCCAGGTGGACTTCCGGCGCCGACGAGAGGCCCTGCTCTATCTCACGGCGTCTGTGCACGGCAGCGTCTTCGTCCTCCCGGACGAGGTCCTTGAGGTCCTCTACCGGTAGCCCGGACACTCGGCTGATACGGCGGCCCGCAGAGACCGCTCGATGCAGCAGACCCAGGCGCTCCACGTCCAGGTCGGAGTACAGGCGGTGCCCCCCGCTCGAGCGCCCGGGCTCCACGACCGCGTAGCGCTTCTCCCACACTCGAAGAACATCGGCGGTCAACCCCGTGCGCTTGGCCACCACCTGAATCGGGTGCCGCTTCTCAACATTCTCGCTCGAATTCATGCGGTAATCTATCTCGTTTCTCAGCCCTGGCCAACCGAAATTCTGGACACCCGTTGAACGAAGTCCGACTCGCAGACTGATACACTCGATTGCCACCTAATGTCAAGCCCTACATCTAGACAACCACTTGACACGCCACGCCGTGGGCGTCAGATTCCTCCCTTCGCCCCGTTTGACGACGCAGACTGGACGTTCCGGTGGCCGGGATACTGAAGAGACAGATGAAGGTCGGGCGGCCGATCGAAGAGGTGTTCCGCTTCTTTTCCGACGCATCGAACCTGGAGCGCATCACTCCACGGGAAATGGGATTCGAGATCCGGACGCCACTCCCCATCGAGATGCGGGAAGGTACGCTGATCGACTACAGGCTCCGACTGTGGGGGATCCCCATCGCCTGGCGCACCCTGATCTCGAGGTGGGACCCGCCGCACGGCTTCGTGGACGAGCAGCTGCGCGGACCATACCGCACGTGGATCCACACGCACCGCTTCGTCCAGGACGAGGAAGACGCCTCGGCTACCTGGATCCACGACGAAGTCGAGTACCGCCTTCCGTTCGGGCCGGCCGGTACGGTTGCACTCCCCATGATCCGCCGACAGCTGGATCGAATATTCGACTACAGGGGAGAGGTCACCGCTGACCTGCTCGAAACCCCTTGAGGCGAGACTCCGTACAGTCCCGTCCGGTTCGGAGGGTGAAACACGCATTCGAGATTGAGACCGACGTTTGGTCACGGCCATAGATTAGACATGCAGGGAGACGAACAATGTATCGCTGGCATATGCTCAAGAAGCTGATCTTCGGAGACAATTGCGGAGAATCACGGTCCGCATCGCCCCGACCGCCTGCTCCGCGATCCGCTTCGCGGCGGGCCC
>CAYWLF010000286.1:0-3319 GCA_964458875.1 uncultured Gemmatimonadota bacterium | reverse complement strand
GGCCGAACTGCAGCTCGGCCGCCCGATGGATGATCTTCTCGAGCTGCGCCCGCGAGACCTCGCTGGGCACCGGGAGCCTGCTGCTTCCGCTATCGGTGGTCACTCGTCCCGGCCGCCTTCAGGTCGCGTGCACATCGAGGCATCAACCGTCATTCGTCGCGGTCTCTCTTAATGCGCACGACTTCATCTTCGTCGGTCTCCAGCGCCGCCTCCATCGGACCCTCGGCCAGGAGGCCTGCCTGCTCGTCGGATTCGGAGATACGGGAGGGCATGCTCAGTCCCGTGGCCTCGTCCGCCGACGTCTGTGCGCGCGCTTCGAGAGCCTTGATCTCTACCTTCTCTTCCTCGGTCAGCTCCTTCCGCTCCTCGAACATCTTCTTGAACGGCGAGAAAAGGTCGATCGGGAGCGGGAACAGCGTGGTCGAGTTGTTCTCGGCCGCGATTTCCGATGCGGTCTGCAGGAACCGGAGCTGCAAGGAAGCCGGCTCCAGGCTCAGGAGCTTGGCGGCATCCTTCAGCCGGGACGCCGCCTGGAGCTCGCCCTCGGCGTTGATGACCTTGGCCCGTCGCTCGCGCTCGGCCTCGGCCTGCCGGGCCATGGCCCGCTTCATCTCCTGCGGAAGGTCCACGTCCTTCACCTCGACGGCGGTGACGTCGATCCCCCAGAGGTCCGTTCCCTCGTCGATGATGCGTTGCAGGATGTGGTTGAACTTCTCGCGCTCGGCCAGGAGCTCGTCGAGCTCTGCCTGTCCGATCACGGACCGGAGGGTCGTCTGAGCGAGCTGAGAGGTGGCGAACAGGAAGTCCTCGATCTCCAGGACGGCACGTGACGGGTCACGCACCTTGAAGTAGAGCACCGCGTTGACCTTCACCGAGACATTGTCCCGCGTGATCACGTCCTGCGGCGGGATGTCCATGGCAATGATCCGCAGACCCACGCGTACCATGCGCTCGACGCCGAACGGTACGAGGAAGATCAATCCCGGACCACGCACCGGCCGCACCCGGCCGAGCCTGAACACCACAGCGCGCTCGTACTCGCGGAGGATCCTGAGACTTGTAGAGAGCGCCGCGGCACCGCCGATGGCGATCAGAGCGAGAATGACATCCATGGGAGCCTCCATGGTCCCGAGGATCAGATGCGCTAGGAGCGAGCCGCGGGGCGGACAGCGCCCTCCCCGCGGTCCCGTAACATACACCGCGCGGGACGGATGTGCCCGCCGGTCCAGGACCGACGGGCGGGACGGCCAGAGTCGGTTTCGGCCCTAGCCGTTCACCTTCACGATGACCGCGATTCCCTGTCCACCACCGATGCAAGCGGAACCAAGACCCAGGCCGCCGCCTCGACGATTCAACTCGTGCAGCAGATGGGCCGTGATCCTCGCCCCGGTAGCGCCCAGGGGATGGGTCAGCGCGATCGCTCCACCATTGACGTTCACCTTGTCGCGGTCCAGGCCGAGCTCTTTCTCGACCGCAACGTACTGCGGAGCGAAGGCCTCGTTGACCTCGATCAGGTCCATGTCACCCAGGGTGAGGCCTGCCTTGTCGAGCGCCTTTCGCGCCGCCGGCGCCGGTCCGATGCCCATGATCCGCGGTGGCACCCCGGCCACCGCCCACGAAACCAGGCTACCCATCGGCGTAAGCCCGTGGGCTGCCGCAAACTCGGAGTCGGAGATCACCAGCGCCGCAGCGCCATCACCGATTCCGCTGGCGTTTCCGGCCGTGACCAGCCCGTCCTTCTTGAAGTAGGGGCGAAGCGACGCCAGGGCCTCAGCCGTGGTATCCGGCCGAATGTGCTCGTCCATCCGAAACTCGATCTCTTTGCCCCGCTTCAACAGCATCACCGGCACGACCTCTTCGTCGAACTTCCCCTCGTCCCATGCCGCCTTCGCGCGGGTCTGGCTGCGCACCGCGTAGCCATCGACTTCCTCGCGGCTGATGTCGTATTCCTCGGCCAGGTTCTCTGCCGTCTGGGCCATCGAGAAACCGCAGTACGTGTCGGTCAGGGCTTCCCACAGGGAGTCCTCGAACGGAACGGCCGGCCCGAGCCTGAGGCCCCAACGGGCGCCGCGCACGACGTGGGGTGCTTGGCTCATGGATTCGGTGCCGCCGGTCAGGCACACGCGGGATCCTCCGTACAGGATGTCTTCCGCTCCGTCGATCACGGCCTGAAAACCCGAGCCGCACAGTCGATTCAGGGTCATCGCCGGCACTTCAATCGGCAGCCCCGCGTTGAGACCTACGTGGCGAGCCACGTACACGGCATCGGCCGATGTCTGGATCACGTTTCCGAAGAACACCTGCCCATAGTCGGACGGATCGACGCCGGCGCGTTCCACCGCCGCCCTTCCTGCGAGAATCCCGAGCTCTGTGGCCGAGTGATCCTTGAGGCTGCCCCCGAACGTGCCGAACGGTGTCCGGGCTGCAGCGAGAAATACGATCTGCTTATCGGCTGCCATCGTCCCCATCGTCTCTCCGCAGCATGATTGTCCCGGGAATCAGTCGTGCGATTCCGGCGATTCCTGGTTCAGTTTCCCGCGACTCGTTCCGCGATCCAGGTGCCGACCTGCTCCGTGGTGCACGATCCGCCGACATCGGGTGTGCGGATTCCCGCTTCCAGGGCAGAGTCCACTGCCGCTTCTACCCGGTTCGCCGCTTCCCGAGCACCCGCGTCCCCAAGCAGGAGCGCCGTACTGAGAATCGCGGCCATCGGGTTCGCGGTTCCCGTGCCAACGATGTCCGGCGCACTACCGTGGACTGGCTCGTACAGGGCGTGACGCCCCGGATTCACGTTCGCCGACGGTGCCAGACCCATACCGCCGACCAGTTCCGCGGCCAGATCCGACAGGATGTCCCCGAGCAAATTCGAAGTGACGATCACCTCGAAACGGTCCGGGATGCGCACCAGCTGCATAGCCAGCGCGTCCACGTATTGCATGTCCGCCTCGATCTCAGGGAAGTCAGAGGCGACCTCAGAAAACACGCGGCGCCACAGGCCGTACACGTGCGGCACGGCGTTCGCCTTGTCGCCCAGCGTGACTCGCGTCCGTCCCTCGGATCGGGCGTACTCGAAGGCTCTCCTCACGATGCGCTCGACGCCGGCGCGCGTGGCGATGGCCTCGCTCACGGCCCGTTCGCCCGGCTCGCCCTCCGACTCTATCCGACCGGCACCCGTGTACAGGCCCTCGGTGTTCTCCCGGAAAATGACGAAGTCTATGGGCCGGTGGTCCGCCAACCGAAGCGGAGACAGTTCGGGGAGCCGCAGCCGGGCGGGACGGAAGTTGATATACAGGTCGAGCCGGAATCGAAGTCCGAGGAG
>CAYWLF010000285.1:0-3378 GCA_964458875.1 uncultured Gemmatimonadota bacterium | reverse complement strand
ACGCCGATGAGCGCGCCCGTCGCGTCGTAGCCGAGAACCCGCCTGCCGGCTCCATCGAGCACGTACAGATTGCCGTCACGATCGCCGACCAATCCCCCGGCGCCCACCTGGTCGAATTGGAAACCTTCACCCGAGGCGTCGAATCCACCGATCACGGCTGCCGTGTCGAGCCGCCACGCGAGTTGCGCGGCGCCCCCCTCCGGCCAGGTCCATCGCTCGATGCCAGCCACCGTGTCGGTCACGGCATCGAGCGTGCTGTCCGCGGTCCCGGAGTCTGAGCAGCCCGCTCCGACGACGGCAAGCGCGATCGCGAGCAGAGCGAGCAACGAGGGGTTGGTCGGTCGCATTTGGAGAGCACCTTTCAGGTATTGGTCATGTGCGGCACGGTGAACTTGGCGCGGCCACTCCATCGAGTATATTTCGTCTTCCAGTGAGTTCTCCGCCACCGATGATGGGATACGTGAGATGAGCCAAGGGTTGCCCCCGCAAGTAGCGTCAAGCCCCCCCACGGCCGAACTGCCGCTCGGTCCCGAGCTCGAAGGGTATCGGACCGGCTTTCGATGGGCCAAGGGCGAGATTCGGAATCTGACGGCTTCTCTCGATGCGGCGAGGTACAACGCCCGCCCATCGGAGAAGGCCTGGTCTGCCGGAGAATGTGTCGAGCACCTGTCGGCGACGGCCCGCGAGATGATACCTGCCCTGGATGCGGGTGCCGCGCGAGCGCGAGAGAATGGATGGCTGGCCCACGGCCCATTCGAGTACGGTCGGTTCGAGAAGTGGTTTGCCCGCCAGGCCGGCGGCGACGAACTTCCGCCGAAGCGTCGGTTCAAGGCTCCGAAACTGTATCATCCGCCTCATCGGACGTACGACATGGAGGATGCGGTCGTGGAGTTTCTCGCCTTGCAGGATCGCTACCTGGAGACGCTTCAGCTTGCGTCAGGAGTGGACCTGGCTCGGGTCAAGGTCGCATCGCCCGCCATGTCGCTTCTCAAGCTCAGCCTCGGCCAGTGGCTGAGTTCGATGGAGGGACACCAGCGCCGGCACCTGTGGCAGGCGCGGGAGGCGGTGCGACGGCCGGGATGACGGCACGCCGTGTTGGTCGCCCAACAGGGCCTACATCGGCAGCCAGTAGCTGAGCTTAATCGCGAGGATGTTCTGCCCGGCGGCTCCCAGAGAACTGAACATGTCGCTTACGTTCACCGGGTCGCCGATACTCGCGTAGTCGGACAGGTTCCTCTGCCAAACGACGAACAGGGTGCTGCCGGGACGCAGCTCCCACCGCATGACCAGGTTGGAGCGGAACGAGATCGTGTTGAAGTCGAAGTCGTCCAGGTAGAAGGTCTCATCCCCGTCCGTGACCTCGTAGAGCCGCCTGGAGCTGCCATCTTCATCCACCTCGACGATCTCGTCGATCGTCGTTCCGTCCGTGCCGTACTCGCGAAGATCGAAGCTCTGAGCCTCGGGGAGCTCACCGAACCGGGAAAACTTCCCGCTGGAGGCGAACGGCTCGGCGTAGAATTCGAGGTTCAGGTCGGGCGTGAACGAGTAATTCGCGCGGAACTGCATCGACACCGTCTTCTGGTCCACCGTCGAGAAGATGTAGCGCTGCCCGTAGGTCCGGTCCGTGTCCCGATCCCGCTCCGTGTAGTACTGGCGGCGGTTCGTCATCCACGAAACGCCAGGGGCGACCCGGAACGCGAACCGGTCGCTAGGCTCGAACCCGATTCCGAAGTCGAAGAACCAGTCGGTGCCCTGGTTCAGGTTGCCCCACATGAAGCTCACGTCCCAAGTCGTGCTCGACGTGAAATTGTTGGCGAGCCTGGCGTTGACGCTTCCCCACGCGGGCTGACCCATCAGGGGGCCGCCGCGCGTCAGGCGGTCGTTCTGCACGGGGGCGTTATAGGCGACCCTGACGTTGGTCCTCCAGTAGTTCCACAGCTGCGAGTTGGCGGACAGATTGAAGCGCGACTGCTTGTGCACGCCCCCGAAATTGAACCCGTTCATCGTGCTCAGGTTGAGCGAGTAGTTCCGGAAGACCTTGCCGGGCTCGGTCTCGCGGTACGTGAGGTTAGCCCAGGTCGCGATGTCGTCCGCCTGCCGAATGACGCCCACGTCGTTCAGTTCGAAGTTCGGCGAATCGCCCCACACTCCTCCCCCCCACAGCCAGTGCTTGCCCTCGATTTTCCTGGCCTGGATGGACGCCGACGTCCCGAAAAGGGAAGTACGGCTCGGATCGAAGGTCACGTGGTCCTGGTCCGGGCGCTGGAAGTAATGGGCGCTCGTCGTCTGGACGTTGGCGATCGCGGACGAGTCTCCGCCCACGTAGCTGAGGCCGACGTGGCCGCTGACCTCATACCGATTTCCACCCAGCTTCAAGAGGAAATCTCCGCCACCCGTGAAGGCCTGCTCGTTCATCTCGTACCGAAGGGGATCCGTGATGCCGCCGAACTGTCGCTTCACACCAGTAGCCGTCACGCCCACCGTCGATCCTGAGCCTCCAACCTCCTGCTGCAGGCGGAGCACTCCCCACCCCGCCATTGGCTCCACGTTCACGTCATCGAACCGATCGAGGCCGGAGTCGTACGTACGCGCGTGCTCAGCGGACGTCAGGGCCCCGAGTACGCCGACCGAGAGTCCATCGGACATCCGGCCCGTGACCTTGGTCGCGGCGAGGATCGTCGTAGCGTCCGGCCGGTCCATGAACTCGGCGTCCGGCCATCCGTGCGGGGAGGCCCCGATGCGGCGCGAGTAATAGAACTGCGGTCCCATCCGACCACCGTTCTCACCTCCTCCGCCCAGCATCTGCGCCCCCTCCACGAAGAAGGGTCGGCGCTCGTCGAACGTGACCTCGAAGGCCGAGAGGTTCACCACGGCCGGGTCTGCTTCCACCTGCCCGAAGTCAGGATTCACCGTCGCGTCGAGGGTAAGACTCGAGCCGAGACCCATCTTGAAGTCCGCTCCGATGCGGCCGTCGAACTCCGTTCTGGCGCCAAACGGATCATCACTGTCCACCAATTCCCGGCTTGACACCCTGGTGTCGGAGGCCACGTACGGCATGAACTCCTTGCGGCTGCTGGACTCGATTCCCTCCACACCCGTGAGATCTCCAAACCGTGAAGCCCAGCCCGTTTCCTCGGGGGGCACATAGACCCAGTAGATGTCTTCGTTCTTAGTGGGGATCCAGCGGTTGACGTTGATTCCCCATTGACCGGTCTCGTTGAACCGAAGCTGCGAGAACGGGATGCGCATCTCCGCGGTCCAGCCGAGTGAGTCGCGCTGGACACGGGCCTCCCAGATGGGATTGTAGGTGAAGTCCCGCCTATGCTCGGTGTCGGCCGGGTTGTACCAGTCTATGCGCACGCCGGCCGCCGTGATCGC
>CAYWLF010000284.1:0-3387 GCA_964458875.1 uncultured Gemmatimonadota bacterium | reverse complement strand
CCGTTCGACATGGACGACGTGCAGTTGGACTTCGAGATCACGGACCCGGAGGGTGAGGGTCTGCAGATGAGCGTGTTGCTCGTCGCCGCGAAGCGGGAATTGGTCGAGAACAAGGTAGCCCTGCTCGAGGAGGCGAATCTCGTCCCCCGGATCATCGATGTGGATGCGTTCGCCCTGCACAACTCGCTGGAGCTCAACCACCCGGAAGCCATGAAGGGCATCTCCGGCCTCGTGAGCATCGGGCATGAGACGACGAACGTGAACATCCTCGAGGACGGGGTGCCGGTGCTCACTCGCGATCTCTCGTTTGGGACCCGGCGTCTGTCCCTGGACCTGCAGCGCGAACGCGGAATGCTGGCCGAGGAGGCCGAGACGGTTCTCCGGGGTGACAACGTCGACGAAAGACTCCGGAATTTCCTGTATGAGCGGGCGCAGGAAGTGGGGAGAGGGATCGAGCGAGCCACCGCGTTTCTGGAGACCCAGGAAGTGGGGGCCAGCCTCGGCAGGCTCTACCTGTGCGGTGGAGGAGTGCGCGTCCCGGGACTGGTCGAGGCGCTTGCCGAGAGGCTGGGCGTTGAGGCGCGAGTGGCGAGCTCGTTCGAAGTTCTCACCGTGCGGCCGGGAGCTGCCGATGCGGAGAACCTCCAGCACATGGGACCGATGATGATGCTCGCCGTCGGTCTGGCCCTGCGGGATGCCGCGTGAGAGCCCGAAGATGATCGAGGTCAATCTCCACCCGGAGGGTTCGAAGCGTCGCCGTAAAGGGCGGCGACTTCCGAAGGCCCCTGGCTGGTTGAAGGCGGGTGGTTCCGGTTCCGGTAGAGGTACCGGAGACGGAAAGGACCCATGGCTGATCGCCGCCGTGGCGAGTGCAGTCCTCGTCTTACTGATCGTCGGCTGGCTCTGGATGTCTCATCGTAGCGAGCGCGGAGCGCTCGACGAGCGCGTCGTCGAGGCCGTCGAGGACTCGGCGCGCCTTTCCGACCTCCGGGCTCTCAGCGACAGTCTGATGGCTCGTGAAGCACAAATCAGCGAGCGGTTGGAGTTGCTGCGCGGCCTCGACGGTGGACGATTCGTGTGGCCGCGTCTGCTCAATGAGTTCAGTCGAGCGCTTCCGAACTACGCGTGGCTGACGTCGATTCGCCAGGCCAGCCCGTTACCGGACCTCGAGATCCAGGTCGATGGCATGGCTGCCAATCCACTGGCGATCACGGCATATGTCCGGCGGCTGCAGGAATCGCCGTTCGTCCAGCAGGTTCGGATACTGGGGAGCCAGGAGCAGAACGTTGACGGTTTCAGCGCTCACTCGTTCAAGCTGACCGTCAGGTACGCGGAGCCCCAGGCGCCGGTCGCGACTGCCGTGGAGGGTAGCTGACCATGGCCATCCTCCCACAGGACCAGCGTCAGCAGAGCATGCTGCTCGTGATCATCCTCGCGTTGGCCGCGGGTGCTCTCTATTACAACTTCGTCTTCCGTCCGGGATCCGCGGAGATCGTCGAGCTGTCGGACCGCGTGGAAGACATGGAAACGCAGAATCAGATCGCCGAGACGCGGGTCGGAAACCTGCAGGAGTTGAGAGATCGGATCAGCCTCTCCGAGGCACAATTCGAGCTGGTCCAGCGCCTGGTGCCGTCGAACGCCGAAGTCCCGGCGATTTACGAGGCCATCGCGACCGAGAGTCAGTCTCTCGATCTGCGCTTGATCAACGTCGAGCCGAGTCTTCCGGAGCCCGCGGATAGCGGGGCTTATTTCTTGCGCCAGGAATGGCAGATGCAGGTGGAGGGGGACTACCACTCGCTGGCCGAGTTCCTGACTCGCGTGGCTTCGTTCGATCGCATCGTACGCCCCCACGTCACCCAGGTAGCCCCGGCAGGGGAGACGCCCAGCGGCCGGCAAATGGTTTCGGCCTCGTTCGGATTGGAGACGTACGTGCTGCCTTCCGATCGGGCCAGTCCCGAAAACCAGGAGGGCGGCGAATGAGAGCGCGGGCGCTGACGGCCGTGGCCCTTTTCTTCCTGGTGGCGCCGGGACTGAAGGCACAGGAAGCAGAGCCGGATTCTCTGAACGAGGTGGATCGGGCGCAGACCGCTCCGACGCTGGAGCGCGAGACGTTTTCGTATGTGGCCGGAGGACGTCGGGATCCGTTCCGGCCGCTCGAGGCAGGCGATGAACTCGGACCCCGGTTCGAAGATCTCGAACTGAGCGGGATTATATACAGTACCGAGGCGGGCAGTGTGGTCGTCCTCGTGGACCGGTCCACGCAGCGCAGGTACCGGGTGTGGGAAGGCGACATCGTCGGCGGCGCGCAGTTGCTGGACGTGACGCCGAACGAGGCGGTCTTCGTAGTCACCGTCTTCGGCGTCAGCAGACAGGAAACGCTGAGCCTGAAGAACATGGACAAGGAGCAGGGCGGATGATCGGCAAACAGGTCCTCGCGACCCTCCTGGCTACTCTGTGGGCGGTCGCGCCCGCGGGTCGGGTGCAGGAGGTCCGAATCTCCCCTTCCGGAGATGAGACCGAAATCGCCGTCATCACGTACGGCGACGTCGAAGTCCGGGACTTCATCCTCAGGGACCCGGCCCGGCTGATTCTCGACGTGCACGGAGCGGTCAACGAGCTTCCCGAAGGTACGTTCGAAGGCATCGGCCGTGGCGGCATCGTGAGGCTGCGGAGCAGCCAGTTCAGGGACGATGTCGTGCGCCTCGTGTTCGATCTCGCGAGGCCCGCGAACTACCACACGACCGACGATGGGGGACACTACACGGTCCGCTTCGCGAATCCCGGCGCTACGTTCGAGCCGTGGAGCAGCGGATCCGTGATGGCCGGGACCGTCGCCATGACGGACCGGGTTCCCGAACCGACGAGACCTCCGACCGCGATGTCAGCCGCCGTGACCCAGGACGCGGGCGGCCTGTCCCGGATCACCGTCGTGTACGACAGCGCGAGCATGCTCGAGGTCCTGGCCGGGTTCTCCGAGTTCGCCGGGGTGTCCATCGTTCCGAGCGCCGATGCGGCATCGATGACGGTGCAGGGTGTCGATATTCGCGACCAGCGCTGGGACACGGCCCTGGACGCTATTCTCGCCTCACAGGGGCTTGGTTGGCGTCTGCAGTCCGAGGGAATCCTCATCGTCGACAAGCTCGAGGGGATTCGGGCCAGGGACACGCTGCAGACGGAGACCCGGGTCTTCAAGATCAACTACGCGTCGGCTGACTCGGTCGCCTCCACGCTGGAGCGACTCGCCACACCGAACCGCGGCCAGGTCGTTCCGTACCTGGGCGCCAATGCTGTGATCGTCACGGATGCTCCGTCGGTCGTGGCGCGCATGGACAGCCTGATCCGCAACCTGGACGTGAGGACCCCCCAGGTGTCGATCGAAGCCAAGAT
>CAYWLF010000283.1:0-3437 GCA_964458875.1 uncultured Gemmatimonadota bacterium | reverse complement strand
TCCACCCGACATCCGGGCCTCGGCCCAGAGCCTGATCGCGATCATCGCGCTCGGCCTGGGGCGGTTCCTGGGCAGCCTGTTCGCCGGAGGAGTCCGCGACTGGTTCACCACGGATGGGGTCACCAACTGGACCAACGTGTTCCTGGTTCCGTGCGCCCTGACCATCGTCTGCGCGATCGCGTTCCTGTTGTTCTTCCGTGAGGAATCCGGCCCGGCGCAAGCCGAGACCGGTTGAGAAAGAGAGATCGATACGAATGAGTCGAGATAGACTGGGAGTCGGTTTCGTGGGAGCCGGGTTCAACGCGCAGTTTCACATCCGTTCCTGGGTCGGAGTCAGGGGAGCCGACATCCTTGGCGTGGTTTCTCGGGATCGCGCCGAAGAGGCAGCGTCCCTTGCTCGCTCGCTCGGCGTGGGAGACGCGCGGGCTTACGCCTCGATCACCGAGATGGTGGCGGACCCGGCAATCGACGCCATCTGGATCTGCGCCCCGAATTTCACCCGTATCGAGGTAATGGAAGAGATCACCGGGGCGATCGAGGCGGGAAAGGGCGAGCTCGTGGGCGTGGCGTGCGAGAAGCCTCTGGGTCGCAACGCCGCCGAAGCTCGCCGCATGGTTGAGCTGGTCGAGCGCGCGGGACTCCTGCACGGATATCTGGAGAACCAGCTGTTCACCCCGGGAGTGGTGCGTGGACGCGACATCGTGTGGTCGCGTGGAGCGGCGCTGACCGGCCCTCCGTACCTGGCCCGGTCGGCCGAGGAGCACAGTGGGCCGCATATGCCGTGGTTCTGGGACGGCCAGCTCCAGGGTGGCGGCGTGCTGAACGACATGATGTGCCACTCGGTCGAGGTGGCCCGCTTCCTCCTCACCCCTCCCGGAGAGCCGAGAGATGTCCTGACACCGGTGAAGGTGACGGCTCACACGAACTGCCTGAAGTGGCAGCGCCCACGGTACGAGGCGCAGCTGGCAGATATGAGCGATGGCAAGCTGGACTACGCGAATCGCCCGGCCGAGGACTATGCGCGCGGAGTGGTGGAGTACCGGGCGGCCGACGGCAGTCCGCGCATCGTCGAGGTGAGCACTTCCTGGTGCTACGTGGGAGCCGGTCTTCGCCTCTCCATGGAGCTGCTTGGTCCCGAATACGCCATGGAAATCAACTCCCTCGACCCGGGCCTCAAGGTCTTCCTGAGCCGTGAGGTCGTCGGCGATACGGGAGAAGACCTGGTGGAAAAGCAGAACGCCGAAACGGGCGTGATGCCGATCGTAGCCGACGAGGAAACCGAATACGGGTACACAGGCGAGAACCGGCACATGGTCCAGGCGTTTCGCGAGGGTCGCATGCCGGACGAGACGTTCGCTGACGGCCTGGCGGTCACCGAGCTTCTGATGACCGCGTACATGAGCGCCGAACAGGAACGCACGATCCCCTTCCCGCCCCCCGACCTGGAGACGTTCGTTCCGGCGGTGGCGCGGGGTGAGTGGAATCCCGGGAGGGAATGATGAATTCGCAGAAGCTGATCATCGTCCTGGTGGCGCTGGGCGCCGCGGTGTTCGGGGTACTGACGTGGAACTCGGATCGACCGGCAGAAAGTCCCACCGAGGAAGCCGCGGTGGAGGCAGAGGAGGTCGCAGTGACAGAGGTTCCGACGGGGCCCGTGGCCCGGATCACAGCGGAAGAGCTGGCCGAGGGGTTCGTTCCGCTGATCGGTGAATGGGAGAACGGTGGTTTCAACAAGCACGGGTGGAACCACTACGGACCCGGCTACTTCACACTCGACCACGAGACCGGAATCCTGGCCTCGCACGGGGGCATGGGCCTGCTCTGGTACTCCGCCGAAATGTTGGGCGATTTCGTGCTCCGGCTTGAATTCAACACCTCGGTGCCGGACTCGAATTCCGGGATCTTCTTGCGGGTTCCTGAGATGGTGACGAGTGACGAGTACATCTATCACAGCTTCGAGGTGCAGATCCACGCCACGGCCGCCGAGGCCATCCACCGCACCGGGGCTGTGTATGACGCCGAACCGCCGAGCGAGGACCGCGCCCGCGAGCCCGGTGAATGGAATGAGATGGAGATCTCGTTCGTGGGAGATCGGATCACGGTCTCGCTGAACGGGGCGCAGGTGACCGACTGGGTCGCAGAACCACGTGGCAAGATCCGTGACTTCGCTTCCAGCGGGTACATCGGCCTGCAGAACCACGATTGGGATACCAGCGTCTACTTCCGGAACATCCGGGTGAAGAAGCTGGACTGACCGAAGGGAGTCTCAGTCGGTGCCGGGCTGCAGACGTTCCTCGCGCAACGCCAGCAGCTCGGCCACGGTCTCGAAGTCTCTCGGACGCCCCGCCGCCCGTTTGGTTCGGATGAGCCATTCGAGTTCGAGACACAGACAAGGGTGTCCGAACAACTGGATCTCCAGCGTGTGCGGAAGCAAGTCCTCGTAGACCCCACCCCCCGTGATCTCGCCGAGCAGATCGATGTCACCCGCGGTAGTCGTCAGTGTGAAGTTGAGACCGCCGCGGAGAGTGACCACGGACCACTCGAAAGGCAGTCCCGAGGGAGCCCCGCGTGGGTACGGCGCGAGGGGCGCCAGCGACTCCGCCAGTCGTTCCAGGTTGGTATCGCTCCGGCCATAGACCACGTCGATGTCCTGCGTGAGACGCGCCGAACCGTGGACGGTGGCGGCCAGGCCGCCGACGATCACGAAGTCGACGTTCGCGTTCACCAGGGCGTCGATGAAAGCCTGGAAGTCGGTCATCTAGCAGCCTCACCGGCTCGTCTCGCCTCAGAAGCAAGACGCTGGAGGGCGATGAGGTTATCGACTCTTTCCTGGACCGTTCGCCGCAGGTTCGCGCGCAACAGGGTCCGATCCACGCCCTTTTCGTACACTTCCATGACCTTGTCCCTATCGACGTCGATCGACTCTGCGGCCATCCAGGTCGGCCGGGTTCGCGACGGTTGAGCCGCGTCGACGATCGCCTGGTAGGTCTCGGCGGCGTATACCACCAGCGACGCCCGCCCATTGACCGTAAGCACCTCCGGTCGTCCCGTCTCACGGAGTCGGCGGATGTGCTCGCGCGTCTTTCTCTGGAAGTCGCTGAGCGAAAAAATGTCGGCCACCCTGAACATACGATCAACGCCCGCTGAGGATAACAGTTAATTCCCTGTTAATAACATGTCATCCGGTAAGCGCTTCGTCAATCCCCCGGCAGCACCTTCCGCACGTTGGGTACCAGGTACGCCGTGCTGAGCGCCCGACCGCCCACGTACGCGACGAACGCCGCCGTGACCCCCATCCACCCGAGCCACCAGCCGCCGACGATGAACAGGATAGCGATCGTGCTGACCTCGATCGCCGTGGCCACCGTGATCGGGCGCGTAACCCGCGATTGCATGAGGATGGCCCGCTGGAACGAGAGCAGCACCGATAGCGCCGG
>CAYWLF010000282.1:0-3444 GCA_964458875.1 uncultured Gemmatimonadota bacterium | reverse complement strand
GGGCCGAGAGCCCGAGCCCGAGCCCGAAGGCCACGGCCGCCACCATGATCACGTTCAGCTTGGCTCGAAGTGAGTCTCCGATCATCTTCCGCATCCTCTCCAGTGCTTCGTCTTCACATGTATCAGTCGTTGACGGTCCGGAACCGTTCCCGGTTCTACTCTATACGCGCCACGGGCGCCAGCGGATCCATTGCAGGTCACCTTCGTTGGATGCCAACTCGACCCGGTGGGTTGCCCGAGAGCCCGAAGCCCATACAAGAACGGGGCAGCCGAAGCTGCCCCGTCTGGTCTTGCGCCGTTCGAATCTTCCGCCGTTCGAGCGGCCTTACTTGTCCTCTACGATCTCGTAGTCCGCCTCGACCACGTCTTCGTCGCCGGACTCCGGGGCCTCCTCGCCACCGGATTCCTCTGCGAAGTCGGCCGCCTCCGGACCGCCCTCGGCTTCCGCCTGCGCGCCGGCCTGGGCGTAGATCTGCTGCGCCGCGGCCTGCACCGCTTGTTGGATTGCCTCGGTCGCAGCCGTGAGCTCGTCCGCGTCGTCCTGCTTCAGCGCTGCCTTGCCGCGCTCGAGCGCCGCGGTGACCGAGTTCTGGCCGGCCTCGTCGAGCGAGTCCTTCCAGTCCTCGAGGTTCTTCTCGGTCTGGTACACGAGAGAGTCGAGTCGATTACGCGATTCGACTGCCTCACGCCGCTTCTGGTCCTCTTCGGCATGGGCCTCGGCGTCCTTCACCATGTTCTCGATCTCGTTATCAGAGAGTCCCGATGAGGCCTCGATGCGGATCTTCTGCTCCTTGCCTGTCGCCTTGTCCTGCGCGTGCACGTGGAGGATGCCGTTCGCGTCGATGTCGAACGTCACCTCGATCTGCGGCACGCCACGCGGCGCCGGCGGGATACCCGTGAGCTGAAAGCGACCGATGGTCTTGTTGTCCCCGGCCATCTTCCGCTCGCCCTGCAGCACGTGGATGTCCACCGTGCTCTGGGTGTCCTCCGCGGTCGAGAAGACCTCGGACTTCTTGGTGGGGATCGTCGTGTTCCGCTCGATCAGCGTGGTCATCACGCCGCCCAGCGTCTCGATTCCGAGCGACAGCGGCGTCACGTCCAGGAGCAGCACGTCCTTGACGTCGCCAGCCAGCACGCCGCCCTGAATCGCGGCCCCGATTCCGACCACCTCATCCGGGTTCACGCCCTTGTGCGGGTCTTTTCCGAAGAACTCCTTGACCACGTCCTGGATCTTCGGGATCCGCGTGGAGCCCCCGACCAGAATGACCTCGTCCACCTTGGACGGGTCCAGGCCGGCATCCTCCAGGGCCCGCTTCATGGGCGGGATGGTGCGCTGAATGAGGTCATCGACCAGCTGCTCGAACTTGGCCCGCGTCAGGGTGAGGTTCAGGTGCTTCGGTCCCGACTGGTCCGCCGTGATGAACGGCAGGTTGACGTCGGTCTGCGCGGTGCTGGAAAGCTCGATCTTGGCTTTCTCCGCCGCCTCCTTGAGGCGCTGCAGAGCCATGGGGTCCTGCGAGAGGTCGATCCCCTGGTCCTTCTTGAACTCCTCGACCAGCCAGTTGATCACGCGCTGGTCGAAATCGTCTCCGCCCAGGTGCGTGTCGCCGTTGGTGGCCTTCACCTCGAACACGCCGTCGCCGAGCTCGAGCACCGAGATGTCGTACGTGCCACCGCCCAGGTCGAACACGGCGATCATCTCATCGCTCTTCTTGTCCAAACCGTAGGCGAGAGCGGCCGCGGTCGGCTCGTTGATGATGCGCAGGACCTCGAGTCCCGCGATGCGGCCGGCGTCCTTGGTAGCCTGGCGTTGCGCGTCGTTGAAATAGGCCGGAACCGTCACCACCGCCTGCTTGACGTCCTGCCCCAGATAGTCCGCGGCCGTCTGCCGCATCTTCTGCAGGATCATGGCGGAGATCTCCGGCGGAGTGAACGACTTCCCGGCGTTGGGGAGGTTCACCTGCACGCGGTCCTGCGGGTCGCACTCGATCTTGTACGGCACCAGCTTGCGCTCGGCTTCCACCTCGGAGCATTTGCGCCCCATGAAGCGTTTGATCGAGGACACGGTGTTCACAGGGTTGGTCACCGCCTGCCGCTTGGCGATCTGACCGACCAGGCGTTCACCATCTTTCGTCTCGGCGACCACGGATGGCGTCGTGCGCGAGCCTTCGGCGCTGGGGATGACGACCGGGTCGCCTCCCTCCATGACCGCGACGACGGAATTCGTGGTTCCCAAATCGATTCCGATTACTTTTCCCATTGCGTTTCAGTCCTGTGAATTTCGAATATCGCCCCTGCGTTCGTCCCTGGTGTGCGAGGCCCTCAAGTGCAAGCGATGTGCCGCGTTACGAGCCGAATTGCCCGACAATTTGACACGAAACGCACTCGATCGTGTCATAAAGGCAGGCACGCGGCTTTCAAGTTGCGCCCTTCCCGGGCGGCCTCTTATGCTGGCGCATGATTCCTCTCCGCGACGAGAATCCCACCGAGCTCACTCCCTATGTCACGTTCATACTCATCGCCGTCAACGTGGTTGTCTGGCTGCTCGTGCAGCACGCCGGTTCGGGACAGGGCTTCGTGCAGTCCATCTGCACGTACGGGGCGATTCCGGGGGAGATCACGGGCTCCGCGGCCCCAGGGCAGTGGGTAGATCTCGGCGGTGAGGGTTGCCGGCTCGGCGGGCTGGGCTGGGAGGCGATTCTCACCTCCATGTTCATGCACGGGGGCTGGGGGCATCTGCTCGGCAACATGTGGTTCCTCTGGGTGTTCGGGAACAACATCGAGGACTCGATGGGCCACGTGCGTTACCTGATCTTCTACCTGCTCTGCGGGGCGATCGCTTCCGGCGCCCACATCATTTCAGCCCCCGGCAGCGAGATCCCGACCGTGGGGGCGTCGGGCGCGATCAGCGGCGTCATGGGAGCCTACCTGGTCCTCTACCCGCGCGTCCGGGTCCACACCCTGTTCTTCTTCGTCTTCTTCATCCGCGTGGTGGACGTGCCCGCGTGGGTATGGCTCCTGGCCTGGTTTGGGATCCAGCTCCTGTTCGGACTCGCCTCCGGGGCGTCCGAGGGTGGCGTCGCTTTCTGGGCGCACATCGGGGGCTTCGTGGCCGGCCTCGCCCTGGTCAAGCTGTTCGTACGTCCCCAGCTCGTGGCGGCGAAGCGGGCCCACGTGCAGCTGGACCGGGACCAGTTGCGTCGTCTCCGCTGGTGACGGGCGGTCCTCGCGACCCGGCGCATGCTGCGGCTCCCTCTCCGGCCGCCGCGGCCGCCGTCATCGGCGACCGCTTCGGTACCCCACTTCCTCCGATCGCCCTCATCCTCGGGTCAGGGATGTCCGGTCTTCGCCTCGAGGACGCCCGCTCGATCGCCTATTCCGACTTGCCCGGCTGGCCCGGGGTCGGCGTCGCCGGGCATGCCGGCGAGCTGGTCCGTGGCTCGC
>CAYWLF010000281.1:0-3465 GCA_964458875.1 uncultured Gemmatimonadota bacterium | reverse complement strand
GCCGCCAGGCACCGATCTTCCTGCTCCTGGCGACCGCCCTGATCGGAATGCCGTCCCCTGTGACCGCCCAGGAGGAGGTGACTCCGGACCTCGAGGCTCTCGTCCAGGCGGAAGGGAGTCAGTTGGCAGCGGTCGTGAGCCGCTATTCGGCGGACCGGGACGTCCTGCTACGACGTTGGGATGTGGCGTACTCGCCAGCGAGGCGGCAGCGGCTCGAAGCGTTCTACGACGGTTGGATGGAGGGACTGGACGCGGTGGACTTCGAGGCCCTCGGGCTGGAGGGGCGGATCGACTACGTCCTGCTGCGCTCCACCCTGCGGTACGAATTGGAGCTGCTGAGGCGCGAGGAGCGATTGGCCGCGGAGCTGACGACCCTCGCGCCGTTCATCGCTGACATCTCGGTTCTGCAGGAGACTCGCCGGGACCTCGAGCCCGTCGATCCCGTGGCGGCCGCCATGGCACTGCGGGATCTTTCCGGTGCGATCGCAGCCCTGCGAGCCGATTTTGAGACATCACTCGACTCGAAGGCCCCGGAGAAAGAGCCCTCTCGCATCGTGGCCCTCAGAGCTTCGCGCGCACTGGAAGCGCTCCGCCACGACCTCGGGGACTGGTACGAGCACTACGCCGGATACGACCCGCTCTTCACGTGGTGGGCCGCGGCGCCGTACGCGGCCGCCGATTCCACGTTGGGTGACTACGTCGAATTCGTCAGGGAAAGCCTCGTGGGCATCGAGTCGGGCGGCGACGAGCCGATCGTCGGAGATCCGATAGGGGCGGACGGCATGCGGGCGGACCTGGCCCACGAGATGATCGCGTACACTCCCGAGCAGTTGATCGCGATCGGAGAGCGGGAGTTCGCCTGGTGCGAGGCGGAGATGGTGCGGGCCGCGCAGGACATGGGGCTTGGCGACGACTGGCAGGCCGCCCTGGAACATGTGAAGACACTGCACGTGGAGCCCGGGGAGCAGCCGGACCTCGTGCGGGACCTGGCATGGGAAGCAGTGGAGTTCCTTGAAGAACGTGACCTCCTGACGATTCCGCCGCTCGCCCGGGAAGTCTGGCGGCTCGAGATGATGTCGCCGAAGATGCAGAAGATCGCCCCCTTCTTCCTCGGGGGAGAGGTGATCCAGGTGTCGTTTCCGACCGACGACATGGCGCATGCAGACAAGCTGATGAGCATGCGGGCGAACAACGTCCATTTCTCTCGCGCTACGGTGCACCATGAGTTGATTCCCGGGCACCACCTGCAGGGGTTCATGACGCGGCGCTACAATCCGCACCGCGGGGAGTTCAGCACTCCTTTCTGGGGAGAGGGCTGGGCCCTCTACTGGGAGATGCGGCTCTGGGACCTGGGATTCCCCGCGACCGCGGAAGACCGGATGGGGATGCTGTTCTGGAGGAAGCATCGGGCGGCCCGGATCATCTTTTCCTTGAAGTTCCACCTCGGGGAGATGACGCCCGATGAAGCCATCGACTTCCTGGTAGATGGCGTCGGGCACGAGCGGGCGAGCGCGACCGCGGAGGTGCGACGATCCCTCAACGGGTCGTACTCCCCGTTGTACCAGGCTGCGTACATGATCGGTGGCCTGCAGATCATGGCATTGCATGCGGCGCTGGTGGAGACGGGCGAGATGGCGGAGCGTGAGTTTCACGACGCGATCCTGCAGGGGGGCAGGATGCCGATCGAAATGGTGCGGGCGCGATTGACCGGGGAGCGGTTGGCCCGCGACTTCACGGCGTCCTGGGCGTTCGATGCGTCGAACTGAGCATCGCATCGCACCAGGTACGGCGCCGGTTAGATTGAGCGCACCATGAACGACCAGCCAGCCGGACCCCGGCGATACTCCGAGAACGAAGTCGGCCTGATCCTGCGCCGCGCTACCGAGATGCAGCGGGCCGAGCCGACGGCCCCGGATCCGGCGGGTTTGACGCTGGCCGAGCTGGAGGAGATCGCCGCGGAGGCCGGCATCGATCCAGCCCTGCTTCGTCATGCGGCGAACGAGCTACACGTCCTTCGCCCCCCGACCCTGGGAAGCCGCCTGGCGGGTGCTCCGGTGGCCATCGAAATCGAGCGCACGATCGACGGTGAACTGCCGGCGGAGCGTCTCGAGGAACTGGTCCCGACGATCCAGGCCGCCACGGCCGGGCAGGGAACCGCGAGCGCGGTGGGCAGGACGCTCACGTGGAGTTCACGAACGGAGTCCAACACCTCGGCCCAGCAAGTGCTCGTTTCGGTGCGCGACGGGCAGACCCTGATCCGAATCCAGGAGAGCTTCGGTGGCCTGGCAGGGGGGCTGTTCGGCGGGATCATGGGTGGCGTAGGGGGTGGCGTCGGCTTTGGACTCGGCGGTGCCCTTGGCGGCGTGCTCGGCTCGGTCGTGCTGGCCGTCGCGTTTCCCGTGACGATCGTGGCGGGTTCGTACGTGTTGGCCCGGTCCATCTTCACCGCGCAGGTGCGCCGCCGGCAGGCTGAAGCTCACACGCTCGTGGACCGTCTCACGGAACAGGTCGAGTCGGCGATCGCGGGGGAGCGTACCGGTCTTGATTCCGGGGACGCGGTGGCGCTGCCGCCGGGGTGACGCCCGCATCCTCTCTTGCGCCCTGCAGGAGTACGGCGCGAAAGGAGAAGTCCCGTGTATCGACTCAGGGCCGCAGGCCTGGCCTGCCTCATCTCGATGGCGCTGGCGGCCCCGGCTGAGGGCCAGACTGGCGAGGACACTGAGAGTCGTTCGGTGGAGCAGGTCGTCCGCGATGTGTACGACCTGGTGTCGTGGACGGACGGGAAAACGCCGGACTGGGAAGTGGTCCGCGAGGTGTTCATCCCCGAAGCTCTCGTCGTGCTCCGCTATCCACCGGATCTCAAGGTCATGAGCGTCGACGGCTTCCTGCTGGATTGGCTCCGGTTCGAGAACCAGTTGGAGGACGCGGGGGTGAGCGGATTCCAGGAGACCGTCACTTCCGCTGCGACCACAGAATTCGGTGACATCGCGCACGTGAATGTGGTGTACGAATCCAGCATTCCGGGCACCGGTCGGCCGGCGCGACCGGGAGTGGACCTGTGGTCCCTGATTCGGATCGACGGCCGGTGGAAGGTCGTATCCGTGGTAAACGAGCTTCCGCGTGATGACCTCGCGATACCCGAGTTCGACGACTGACCCGGCCGGACCCCGGGTCGACTCTTGTGACGCGCCCTCCATGGGTGCGATCCTGTCGTTCGTCGAGCGACTGCGGCCCCGCGATAGGAGAGTCGATGCCGGCCTGTGCCATCATCTGGGACTATGACGGAACGCTAGTGGATTCACGCCATCGGAACTTGAGCGTGAATCGCTCGATCATCGAAGGGCTCACGGGTCGGCCGTGGCGGGACTTCACGGCCCTCCACTCTATCGAGGACTACGACGCGGCTGTGGCCCGCTGCACCAACTGGCGGGATTTCTACCAGCGCGAGTTCGGCCTACGAGAGGA
>CAYWLF010000280.1:0-3541 GCA_964458875.1 uncultured Gemmatimonadota bacterium | reverse complement strand
TGTGGGCGGCCTTTCGATTCCCTGACGGGAGGTAGATCGAATGCGAAGGATGAGCGCTTGGCCGGGCGTGGCGACGATCGCCGCGCTGGCCCTGGTTGCCTGCCAGCCAGCGGACGAGGCGACGGCCGAACTCGAGACCGAATTCAACGTCCCGGTCGAGTATTACACGCTCGACAATGGTCTGCGGGTGGTCCTGTCGCCTGACAACACGGCCCCGATCGCGACGGTGGCCGTGTACTACAACGTCGGACTTCGTCTTGAGCCCCGTGACCGCACCGGCTTTGCTCACCTGTTCGAGCACATGATGTTCCAGGGCTCCGAAAACCTCGGGAAGATGGAGTTCGTCAAGCTCGTTCAGGAAAACGGCGGCGTCCTGAACGGATCCACGCGTATGGACTTCACCAACTACTTCGAGATCGTCCCGGCTCACAAGCTCGAGACCATGCTGTGGGCCGAGGCGGACCGGATGAAGGGTCTCGCGATCACCCAGGAAAACCTCACGAACCAGCAGGGCGTGGTCTCCAACGAGGTGAAGGTGAACGTGCTGAACCAGCCGTACGGGGGCTTCCCGTGGCTCGACATGCCGCAGCTGGCCAACACCAACTGGTACAACGCACACAATTTCTATGGTGAGCTGTCGGATCTAGAGGCGGCAACTCTCGAGGACGTGCAGGACTTCTTCGGAACGTTCTACGCTCCCAACAACGCTGCGCTGGCCGTGGTCGGCGATTTCGACCTGGCCGAGGCCCGGGATTGGATCGAGCAGTACTTCGGTCCGATCGCTGCCGGACCCGAGGTTCCCGAGTTCGACATCAGCGAGCCCAGGCAGGAAGAGGAGAAACGCTCCAGCAAGGTAGACGCCCTGGCTCCACGCCCGGCTCTCGCTTTCGCGTATCACACGCCCGAGAGGAATTCACCCGAATACTGGGCCTTCGGCATGATCGACCAGATCCTGGTCCAGGGCGAGGACTCGTGGCTGTTCCAGCGCCTGGTGCAGGAGGACGGGTTCACGGCCGGGGTGGGCGGGAGCATGAACGACCTCGGCAACATGTACAATTACGCGGGCCCCATGCTGTGGACCGTGTCCCTGTTCCATGACGCCGACGTGAGCGCCGACGAAATTCTCGCCGCGACGGACGAGGTGGTCGAGCGGATCCGTACCGAACAGGTGGACGACGAGACCCTCGCCCGTGCGAGGACCAAGCTGCGCTCCAGCCTGCTCAACTCGATGGAGGGTTTGTTCGGGTTCGGACGGGCCGACCTGCTTGCTTCGTTCGCCCTGTTCGATGACGACCCGTCGCGCATCAACCGGATCGAGGCGGAGTTCGAGGCGGTGACGCCCGAGCTTATCCTGCAGACGGCCCAGGAGTACCTGCGGCCGAGGAACCGGACGATTCTCACGGTAGAGCCCGGAGCTGCCGAAGATGGCGCAGCGGCCGGCGCCGGAACGCGATAGGAGGCGGGACGATGAGAGCCAAGACGAAGTGCCTCGCCGCCTTGCTGGGCGGACTCGCACTGGTAGCCAGCGCGGGAACGGCGATCGCGCAGGAAACGCCGCCTGTCGGCGGAGAACCGAAGGACTTCCAGCTTGCCGAGGCCACGGAATTCGAGCTACCCAACGGACTCGGCGTGACTATGGTGCCGTACGGTAAGGTTCCCAAGACCGCCGTCCGGCTCGTGATTCGCACCGGCAACATCGACGAGACAGCCGACGAGGTGTGGCTCGCGGATCTGATGGGCGACCTGATGAAGGAGGGCACGGCCACGCGCAGCGCCGAAGACATCGCGCGCCAGGCGGCCAGCATGGGTGGCTCGGTGAATATCGGTATCGGTCTGGACCAGTCGAGTGTCACCGGGCAGGTGCTGGCCGAGTACGGGCCGGACCTGGTGAGCCTGATCGCCGACGTCACCCTGAACCCGGCCTTCCCCGAGTCCGAGTTGGACCGTCTGCGGGGTGACCGGATGCGGCAGGTCAGCATCGCACGCACGCGGGCGCAGTCGACGACTCAGGAGCGCTTCCGGGCCGTGATGTACCCGGACCATCCGTACGGGCGGCTGTATCCCACCGAGGAACAACTGCAGGGATACACGCTGGAGCAGGTTCGAGGCTTTTACGACGCGAACTTCGGTGCCGCGCGCTCGCGCCTGTACGTGACCGGGATGTTCGACGAGTCCTCGATGCGCGAAGCCATCGAAACGGCATTCGGGAGCTGGAAGGAAGGTCCCCCGCCGACAGTGGACATCCCCGAGCCCGTGACGGGACGCGCGGTGCATATCCTCGACCGGCCGGGAGCGCCCCAGTCCACGATCCAGGTCGGGCTGCCGACCGTCGATCCGTCGCACGAGGACTTCGTGGCCCTCGAGGTCACGGACGCCCTGCTGGGGGGTTCGTTCGCATCACGGATCACGGCCAACATCCGCGAAGACAAGGGCTACACGTACTCGCCGTTCAGCCAGGTTTCGACGCGCTACCGCGACGGGTACTGGGTCGAGATGGCCGACGTAACCACCGCGGTGACCGGCGCCTCGCTGGACGAAATCTTCTACGAGGTCGAGCGCCTGCAGAATGAGCCGCCCCCAGAGGAGGAACTGCTCGGAATCCAGAACTACCTGGCCGGGATCTTCGTGCTCCAGAACTCGAGCCGGGGCGGGATCGTCGGGCAGCTGGCCTACATGCGACTGCACGGGCTGCCGGACGACTATCTCGAGACCTACGTGGACCGCATCTACGCGGTCACCCCGGAAGACGTGCAGCGGATCATGCAGGAGTACATTCGGCCGGACGACATGCTGCTCGTGGTCACCGGTGACCGTGCACAGGTCGAGGAACAACTCATCGAATTCGGGACTCCGATCGTAGACTAGAGCGGGGACTGGACCGGCCACGACCGGTTGGGGGTCAGATCCCCGCCGGTCCGGCCTGTCCGGCTGCGCAATGACCAGGCAGGGGATTCGAGTGGAGCTCAATTCCATCGTCGCGGACTGGATCGATTCGTTGTGGTTGCTGGGGATAGGTGTCGCCGGGTTGATCCTCATCGTCCTCGGCCTGAGACGGGACGACGCAATCGGCTGGATCTTCCTGGCCACCGGGATCGCGCTGGCCGCCCTTGGTTTTGGCGCCCAGTTTTTCGGCTGGAATCCGCTGTCGCTGTAAGGGAGCCTGGAGGGGCAGCCGCGGGGCACGGCCCCGGTTTAGTCGTTCTCCAGGTTCACCACGATGTCACCGAAAGGCATATCCTCGGCCGCGAGGACGAACGCCGTCGTCGGCATCCCTTCCACCATGTCCCGCATCTTCTCGTAGTAGGCCTGGAAGTCGGCATCCGGTTCACGCATGCCCAGCATGATGAAGTCTGCACCGCAGGACGAGTCCTTCATGATGTCCACGAAGGGCCGGCCGTCGGACACCTGCACCTCGGCGGTGACTCTGCTCCGCATGCTCTGGACGATGGCCTCCAGGTTGGGTCGTGCGCCGGCAGCCGCCTCCGGCGTCGGCACCACCATGTTCAGGCGTACATCGGCCCCTCTCCAGTCCACGCTCGTC
>CAYWLF010000279.1:0-3568 GCA_964458875.1 uncultured Gemmatimonadota bacterium | reverse complement strand
GCGGACGTGGTCCTGCCCGCGGCGAGCTTCGCCGAGAAGGACGGGACGTTCACGAACACGGAGCGTCGCGTGCAGCGGGTGCGGAAGGCGATTCCGCCGGTGGGCGATTCCCGGGCCGACGCGTGGATCACCTGCGCGATCGCCCGGCGCATGCGGGTTGCCGGATTCGACTTCGAGAGCGCGGAGGAGGTGATGGGAGAGATCGCCTCCCTCACGCCGAGCTACGGCGGGATCACGCACGACCGGATCGAGCAGGTCGGCCTGCAGTGGCCCTGCCCGGACGCCTCGCATCCGGGAACGCGGTATCTCCACGCCGAGACGTTCCCCCGCCCGAGCGGACGTGGTCGTTTCTTCCCTCTGCAGTACCGCCCGCCCGACGAGGAGCCCGACGCCGAGTACCCGCTCGTGCTCACGACCGAGCGGAGCCTCTATCACTATCACACGGCGACGATGACCCGCCGCGTGCCGGGACTCGAGACGCTACGCGCCGAGGAGCTGGTGGAGATCCACCCGCGCGATGCGGTGGCGCTCGCCATCGCCAGCGGCGACCGGGTCCGGGTGACGTCGAGGCGGGGAGAGGTGGAGGCGCACGCCCTGGTGACGGAGGTTTCGCCGCCGGGCACCATCTGCATGACGTTTCACTTCCACGAGGCGCCGACGAACGTACTCACCAACGCAGCCTACGATCCGGTGGCGAAGATCCCCGAGACCAAGGTCTGCGCCGTACGAGTGGAGCGGGCCTAGCCCGCCTCCTCTTCCTGCAGGCGCTTCACGGCCGGGCAGTCCGCGGGCCGCATCGGAGTCCCTTCCCGGACCGACTCGAGGAGCGCGTCGCAGTGCGAGGCTTCCTCCGCGGAGCCGGGCCGGCACATGATCCCCTCGGCGCCGTGAATCAGGGCTTCGTAACAGGCGTCGCACCCCTCTTCGGAACGGGGAGCGAAGAAGACGACCCGGTGGTCCCCGGGCGGGAGACGCTCCGTGAACAGGAACTGGAGTCCCCCCGCCTGGAAATCGGCGATGATCACATCGGGGTCGGCCTCGTAGATCCAGTATGCGTCCTTGTCCGGGTCGGTGGAGACTCCGATGACCTGGATCGCCGGATCCTCCCGGAGCTTGTGGGCGATGGCGTGGCCCAGATTCCGTTCGGGAACCAGGACGAAGGTGCGGACGGGGTCATGCTGGTCGACGGTCATGCGAACCCTCCTGTCGGATTTTCGTCCCAGTCGGGGAGGTCCGCAAGGTCAGCGCTCCGTCAGAACACCACGGCAGCCTTGAGAAAGAACGTGTTGCCCGCCCGCAACCTGTCGGCTTACGGGCGAGACCGACAGGAACATCGACTGGATGTGCTCGGAAGAGGACTCAGGCGAGCTTGTTTCCGGCGCTCCACAACTGGTTGAACCCCAGCCGTACTTCCTGGATCATCTCTCCGGCCACGTCGGCCGGTACCTGGATGAGGGTGGCCGAATCATCGTTGCTGTCACTCGGGCCCGGGCCCAGGAAAATGATCTCGGTGCTCGTCAACAAGTAGCGGTCGCGAAGCTCGCGTCCCCCATACAGCCGGAAAAGGAAGCGAGGCAGCTCGCGCACGAACTCGCGGATTCGTGGGAGCGCGTTCGCTTCCACGTCGTGCGTCAGAACCCGGATCATGTCACAGCGGTCGAGGAGACGGAGGCGGTCGAGAGAGCCCTCGTTCAGTGATGGGTCGCAGATGTCAACGTCCCCCGCCATTTCTCGGAGCAGGTCTTCCAGCTGGGTCGGGTTGCGAGGTGTCGATCCACGCGGCGAGCCAGAGTCACCGGTCTCACTCGCCTTCCGGGCAGACCTGCGCGGCCCGGCCTGAGCCGTGTCCGCCATTCGCCCTGCGTCCGCGGAGCCCGCCACGCGCCCCCACCCGTCGCAGGCGGAACACAGCTTCCCCTTGTGGAACCGATCGCGTCCGGTTCCAACGCAGTAGGGACACATCGGGTTCGCCAGACGGGTGTCCGGAAGGTCCCCCCCGCCAGTACATTTTGGGCAGGGGCGTCCGCTCGGGAACTCGCCGCTGCCAAGACAGGGAAGACAGAGCATCGGTACGTCTCCGGCTCGGATGGACGATCGAGGAGTCGAACCGTCTCGGGTCCTGCACCTCTCCACGGTCGTGAAATCGCAACGTCCATGCCGGAATCTGCCTCCCAGGGAACGCGCGCCGCACCTAGCGTGAGCCGTATCTATTTTCCAGTCAATTACTTGCGTGTCGTTTCGCTTTCTGGTCAACCGGCGTCAGCATGCCCGGTTTTCGACGTGAATGGCCCGCTCGGAAACTGAATCGAGATCCGGAATCGGAAAAGGTTGCTGCTTCAGGTAGACGGACGGCCGCTGACGCCCTCAATACGCAGGGACGGCCAGCGTATCATGGTGGTAATCGATCAGGGACCGAAGATAGGGCCCCACCTGGTCGACACCGTCGAAACCCGCGGAACGAGCTGCTTCATCCTGCTCCGCCTCCGAATACCGTGCACCGGCGGAAGCGAAGGCCTGCAGATCCTCGAAGAAGCCGATCGTCATCGCGTCCCAGTTCGAGCCGGCCGCGCGAACGAACAGGACGTTCTGCTGGCGCTCCAGGTATTCGTAGTATCGATTCTCCATCCGGCGCTGCTCCAACAGCTCCGCGCGCTTCTCGGGAAGGCCCGCGAACATCTCCACGTGGAAGAGGCCCATACCATCGAAGCGCCGTGCCATCTCGTCGACGGCGACCGAGCGGGTGAACCAGTCCTCCCTGTACGAGACGAGCGAAGAGAGACGCTGCAAGACGGATGCGCCCGCCCCGGTTTCCCACGCTGACGCGCGGCGCCGCACTCGTTCGGGCGTGTAGTAGGAGGAAAAGTCTCCCATCGGGTAGATCAGCATGAAATCCCACTGGTCTCCCTGAGAATGGCGGATCCAGAACGGAGATCGGTCCCCCGCCATCTCGTGCACCGCTAGACTCTCCTCGAGTACCGATTCCAACTCCGTGAAGTGACCGGGCGCCGCCCGAAGCATCGTCACGTTGTACAGGTAATCTCCCTCCGTCTGGCCGTGCGCGCTGGCTGGGGCGCACAGGAACACCGCCGCCACGGCGAGCGCACGCATTGGGCTGACTCGAGTCAAGGCAAGACCTCCGGATAGGGTTGGCCATCGTCCGGTACTGATTCGTCGGCGGTTGCAGGGTATGAGTCAATACTCGCCCGATAACGACGGGGTCCCCGGCACCCCCTGTTTGGTTTCCGGAACGGATGTTGCCCCTCCTGAGTGTGCAATCGGTGAACCCTTGGGCGTCAGATAGGGTTGGAGGAATAGGCGACAACGTACCTGCGCCCTGTTGACGCGGCGTATTCCGGGAGGTCGAGGCGATGCGCAAGTTACATTTGGCCGGATTCCTGTTCGTGCTGCTGGCCGTCGTACTGATCAGCAAGAATGGGCGGGGACCCCTGACCCTTCATCCCGGGGCGGTGACGAGCGTCGTCTACAGCGGAACGGCCGGAAGCTGGTTCCAGGCGATGAAGCCCTACTGCAACTCCGTCGAGGTCCAGACCCGGCACCGCTGGAATCC
>CAYWLF010000278.1:0-3570 GCA_964458875.1 uncultured Gemmatimonadota bacterium | reverse complement strand
CAGCCCACCGGGCTCGTCTTCGATGTGCAGAGATTCAGCGTGCACGATGGACCGGGGATCCGGACGACGGTCTTCATGAAGGGATGTCCGCTGGCGTGCCGGTGGTGCCACAATCCAGAGGGGATGAGGACGGCTCCCGAGATCCTCGTAGTGCCGGACCGCTGCATTGAGTGTGGGGCCTGCGTGGAGGCGTGCCCGCATGGATTGCCGTCGGGGATCGACGGGGGGTGGGCTCTTCCAAAGGAGCTGTGCCAGGCCTGCGGATTGTGCGCTGACGCCTGTCCCACCGGGGCCAGGAGACTGGCCGGGCGTGCGATGACCGTCGAGGAACTGGTGGACGAAGCCACTCGCGACCGTGTGTTCTACGATCAGTCGGGGGGCGGCGTCACATTTTCGGGCGGCGAACCCCTGAGCCAGGCGGACTTCGTGCTCGCCTGCCTCGGGGCCCTGAAAGAACGAGGCGTCCACACGGCGGTGGATACGTGCGGGCTGGTGGACCGCGAGAATCTGCTCAGGGCGGCCGGCCTCGCCGATCTATTCCTCTTCGACATCAAACACGCGGACGAAGCGTCCCACGCCGAGTGGGCGGGAGCTCCGAACGACCGAATCCTGGCGAATCTCGAAGCGCTGGCTCGGGCCCACGAAGAGATCTGGGTGCGGGTGCCGATCGTTCCCGGTGTGAACGACGACACCGCGAACATGCGCCGGACGGCCGCGCTCGCCGCGTCTCTTCCGGGTGTTCAGCGCGTGAGCCTGCTTCCCTACCACGAACTCGGCGAGGACAAGCGGGAGAGGGTGGGAGTGCCGGGCGCTTCGTTCACGGCGAGTCCACCCGCATCGGCCCGTGTGCGCGACATAGCGGCGATATTCGAGGAGGAAGGTCTCCTCACTGTAATCGGAGGATGACGGAATGACGGATCGAACGAGCCGACTGCGACAGGAAAGCCTCGAAGCGGTACCGAGCATCTCCGCCGAGAGAGCGCTCCTGCTCACCGGTTTCTACGAGGAGCATCTCGGCAAGCTGTCTACGCCTGTCCTGCGGGCGAGAGCGTTTCTCCACCTGTGCCAGCACAAGACGCTGTATCACGGAGACGGCGAGCTGATCGTCGGCGAACGCGGCCCGGAGCCCAAGGCGGTGCCGACGTTTCCGGAGCTGACATGTCACTCCGTCGAGGACCTGCGGATTCTCGACTCGCGGCCCAAGACACGCTACTCGGTGTCGGATGCCGCGATCGCCGACTACGAGAGCACGGTGATCCCCTTCTGGACCGGCCGCTCCCTTCGCGACCGCCTGTTCGAGGCGCTCCCGAATGAGTGGCACCAGGCCTACGAAGCCGGCGTGTTCACCGAGTTCATGGAACAGCGGGCGCCCGGGCACACGGTGCTGGACGACAAGATCTACTCGAAGGGGCTGCGGGAATTCCAGGCGGATATCGATGCCGTGCTCGCCGGACTGGACTTTGCCGAAGATCCCGAGGCGCAGGACAAACGCGAGGCGCTGCATTCCATGCGCATCTCGTGTGATGCGCTGATGCGTTTCGCTGAGAGACACGCGGAACTCGCTGAGACCCGGGCGCGCGAAAAGAGCGATCCGGCCGAGAGGGAAGTGCTGGGGAGGATCGCGGCCACATGCCGGCACGTTCCCGCGAACGCCCCGCGCGACTTCCACGAGGCCCTGCAGTACTACTGGTTCTGTCACCTGGGTGTGATCACCGAATTGAACGGGTGGGACGCGTTCAACCCGGGGCACCTGGATCAGCACCTGCTGCCGTTCTACGAGCAGGGCCTGGAGGAGGCGAGCCTGACGCGGGAGTCGGCGAAAGAGCTGCTCGAGGCGTTCTTCATCAAGTTCAACAACCACACGGCGCCCCCGAAGGTCGGGGTCACGGCGGCCGAGAGCGGGACGTACACGGATTTCGCCAACATCAACATCGGGGGGCTGCTCGCTGACGGGTCGGACGGCTCGAACGAGGTGTCGCACATCCTCCTCGAAATCGTGGACGAGATGCATCTCCTGCAGCCAAGCACCAACGTGCAGGTGGCCGGCGCGACTCCCGACGATGTGCTCGAACATGCCCTGCGCGTGATCCGGAAGGGCTACGGGTTCCCGTCTTTGTTCAACGCGGACGCGGCGGTTGCCGAGCAGCTTCGTCAGGGAAAGACCATCGAGGACGCTCGGGCCGGAGGGTGCAGCGGCTGCGTCGAGGTCGGAGCCTTCGGCAAGGAAGCGTACATTCTGACCGGCTACTTCAACCTGGTGAAGGTGCTCGAGCTGGCCCTGCACGACGGGCTCGATCCGCGTACGGGACGGCAGCTGGGGCCCCGCACCGGTGCTGCAGAAGATCTTGCGACCTTCGAAGACGTGTTCGGGGCCTTCGAGCGGCAACTGCGCCACTTCGTGGACGTGAAGATCCGGGGCAACCAGGTGATCGCCCGCATGTATGCGCGTGAGATGCCGGCACCCTTTCTGTCGGTGCTTATTGACGACTGTATCGCCAACGGGCGGGACTACAACGCGGGTGGCGCGCGCTACAACAACCGGTTCATCCAGGCCGTCGGGATCGGCACGATCACCGATAGCCTGGCGGCGATCCGCCAGGTGGTCTACCAGGACGAGATGCTGACGCTGGCCGAACTCCTGTCAGCCATGCAGGCGGACTACGAGGACCACGAGGCCTTGCGTCAGCGCCTGCTTCACCGCGTTCCGAAGTACGGGAACGACGACGACTTGGCCGACGACATCATGCGGTGCGTGTTCGACGCGACGTTCGACAGCATCGATGGCCGCCCGACGGCGATAGGAGGTGCACACCGGCTCGAGATGCTACCCACCACGTCACACGTGTACTTCGGATCGGTGACCGGGGCGACGGCGGACGGTCGCCGGGCCGGACTACCTCTGTCGGAGGGCATATCACCGGTCCAGGGAGCCGATCGGAAGGGACCGACCGCTGTCTTCCGTTCCGCGGCGAAGATGGACCACATCAAGACGGGCGGCACGCTGCTGAACATGAAATTCACCCCGTCCCTGATCGCAGGAGATGAGGGCATCGAGCGGATGCGGCACCTCGTCCGGGGGTACTTCGAGATGAAGGGACACCACGTGCAGTTCAACGTGGTGGATGCGGACACGCTACGTGAGGCGCAAGCCGATCCCGATTCGCACCGGGACCTCATCGTGCGAGTCGCCGGTTACAGCGACTATTTCTGCGATCTATCCGAAGCCCTGCAAGAGGAGATCATCGAGAGAACGGAGCACGCGGCTTTCTGAGCCGAGGTGCGCGCGACTCAGGCACTTGAGAGGGATGGACATGCACAAACTCGCCGCCATATCGGCACTCGTCTTCTTCGTGCTAGCGGCCTGCGGAGCGCCGCAGGAATACGACGTCGTCATCCGGAATGGGACGATCTACGACGGGTCCGGCGGCGCCCCCTTCCGGGGTGATGTCGCGATCGATGGCGACCGGATCGCAGCCGTCGGAAACGTCGGACGCGCCGTGGGCACGACCGAGATCGATGCGGTGGGTCTGGCCGTGTCTCCGGGCTTCATCAACATGCTCTCGTGGGCCA
>CAYWLF010000277.1:0-3574 GCA_964458875.1 uncultured Gemmatimonadota bacterium | reverse complement strand
TTACGAGTGGCAGTTCTGGGAGATGTGCTGGAACGGCGAAGCCTGGTCGCCCTGAGGAGGGCAGGGCACATGGCGGGCAGGGGCGACGCCCCGCGTCGCCGCACCCCACCCGCCACGTGTCCCGAACTAGCGGGACAGTCGGATAACCAGGTCCTGGGCAACCTGGGAGAACACTGCACGCAGGTCCTCCGCAGCCGGGGCGAAGTACATCCTTCCGCTCGGCTGTTCCGAGTTCACCTTGCCGTGCTCGTTCGCCAGCTGGGACAGGTATGCCAGGTCGGGTTGCGCGAGCTCTGAGGCGGCGAGGGGATTGCCCAGGCCGATCGTGTAGACGTATGCGCCCGCGTCACGGAGCCGGTTGGCCGCCGTGAGGCCCATGACCCGGGCGATCTCACGGCCACGCATGCCGTGTGGCGGGTGACCGCCTTCCGTCCACTCCTTGCAGTTGACCACGTCGCGGCACGCGTCTTCGGCGGGCCGGACCCACCTGTCCATCGGAATGGAGTTCGGATTGTCGAAGTAACCCCGGACCACGTTCTTCGCGGTGGCGGCGACGGCCAGAATACGGCGCTCGCCTCCGATTGTCCCCCGGAAGGCCGTGGGGCGCCCGTCGGTGAAGAACACGACTACTTTCACCGCTCGCTCCCGCGTCTTCTCCCCCAACAGCTGGTCGTGCGCGAGCTTCAGTCCTTCCGCCGTGTTGGTCCAGCCGACCGATGCCATGCCGTCGATCTGGTTCTTAGCGACCGTTCTGAACGGCGCCTGCAGCGGGAGCCTCGTCGCACCACGCGTTCCAAAGGAAATCACCGCCAGCTGGTCCAGGTCATCGCTGAAGTAATCCACGAAGTTGCGTGCCGCATCCTGGAGGTCGTCCCACGCACCGGCAGAGCCCAGCGAGCCCGACTGGTCGATCACGAAGAACAGGTCGACCGGGGGCACCACCGCCGTGGCGCTAGCGGCGACGTCCACCCAACGACGTCCAAGGAGGCGCATGAGCGACGTCTGCATGGGGCGATGAGCCGTCATCGTCACCGTATTGTCACCATCCGGATTGACCCCGAACGTAACGCTCACGCTCGTTCCGGAACCATCCGGCGGCACTCCGTTGGCTCGGGCCATCGCCAGAGCCTGGTTTCGTGCGATGCCCTCGCCGGTCCGGAGCGCCCGAGCTCCCGCAAGCACGCCGGCATCTACCGCGCGCGACAGCTCGGACCGGGAGATGAACGCCCGTCCCGAATCCAGGACCAGGCCGGCTACGCCAAGCAGGATGACCATTCCGCCGGCTACGATGATCACCACCGCTCCGGTCTCGCTTCGCAGGCGTGCGGTCAGACTGCGCACCAGACGCTGAAGCGCAGAACCCGCAGACTTGTGGACGCGCATGGCGACTCCTTTCGGACCTGCGAGTTCGGGTGGCTAGAAAACCGCCCGCTCGTACAGGGGGTCTGGAAGGGCGCTTTCGAAAAGGCGCGCGAACGGGGTGATCGGCCGATATCGATAGAAGATCTCGACGACGTAATGTGTGTTGCCCGCTTCGAGGCCGTATGAGGCAAACGAAACGGGGCTGCTCCCAACCGCTCCGAGCCGGCTGCGATCCAGGAAACCCGGTGAAGCCACCTGGTCCAGGATCTCCAATCCACCACTTCTGACGCCAATCCGGGAAACCACCGAACCGCCCCGCTCACCGAGGTGAATGTCGCTGCCGCTCGCGGCGACGACGCTGAGCACGGTGTCGAGGCTCGTGCCTCGAGAGGCGATGTTCGCCCCTTCCCGGCTGAGTCTCGACATCGAATGGTATACGCCCAGCGCGTTCCCGATCTCCACCATGCCGAGGAAGAGGAACAGCATCAGGGGCAGCACCATGGCAAACTCGACCACCGCCTGTCCACTGGTGTCGCGCAATCCGGCCCTAGCGTATGAACGGTTCATTTTTCATCGCTGTCCGCACGGTGAAATCGACTGGAGGGAGGACGTCTTCCAGTCCGGGCAAGAAATAGCGGTACGTAAAGGAGACGCTTACCGTGACGATCTCTTCGGGTCCGCCGCCGTCCGGAGGATCGACCACGATCGAATCGGCGATCGCCAGCGGCCCGACGCTCTCGCGAATCACCTGCCGGATGGACTCCACGCGAGCGATGACCTCACCTGTTTCAGGGTCCGTGCGGGTCTGTCCGGTCACGGCGTACCGGGCCGCTTCCGACACCGCATGCCTGGCCGTCAGGTGGGAGAGTCCCATGCGGCCGAACTCGAAGATCCCGAAGACCAGGGACACGAGGAGAGGGAGGACCAGGGCGAATTCAACGAGCCCCGAACCGTGGCTCCCGCGCAACAATCGATCTGTTGCACTGCCGCGATATGTGGCGCGTATGCGCGCCATCGACGTACCGGCCTCGGGCTTCGCCCGACGCCGGGTTTTCCACATCGCCATCGTCGACCTCCAATAGCCCCGCCTATTGGTGATCCGAGCGACTGGCCCGGTATAATTCGAAAAGGGCTTTGAGAGTAGGGGTTTACGGGTCGAATGTCAACTACCTGATCGAGCGAGGAGAGAATACCGGCGTGCCGCGTGAAGCGGGAACGCGATGCCCTGCATGTGGAAAACCGTCGGTGGATCGGGTTGCCGGGGGCGGCTGACTCCGGCTTTCAGGCAGTGTAGCGTCAGGCCCACACCGCGCCGGTTTCAGCCCTGGGGTCGCTCGACGAGTACCTGGGTCCAGTGGTCCCTGTACAGGCCCAGCCCGTGGTGCGTGAAGGTGCAATCCTCGATGTTGGCCCGGTGAGGGGGACTGTCCATCCAGAGTTCGACCACGATCTCCGGTCCCTGTGTGGTGAGGGCGATGTTCTCGGCGATCGATCCGCGCCACCGGACGCCGCCAACGATCAGTCGGCGGTACAGGTCGATGCCCTCCGGGGTCAGGTGCTCGAAGTAATCCCGCTGCGACATGTCCTTGCTGTGCCGTTCCGCGACCACCGCGGTGGCCTCGTGCCATTGGAGAGCTTCACAACCTGCAGACCGGCGATGTGCGTTCACGAGGTCGTGCAGCTCGGAGAGGACCTGGGAAACGGCGGCCTCCGCCGCGGGTTGGGCCGCGGATGGCGAAGGAACGATGAGCCACGTCGTACCCGCAAGGAGCAAGGCCAGGCGGAATCGCGGCGGCCTCCGATCGTTGGCAACGGTTCTGGCGCCTGACCGCATTGAGTCTCCGATTGTTCCCGGGTACACGAGTTCACGAGTCGGTACCCATCGAACGCGAAATGGTGGCGGTGAGGTATGACTGGTCCTCGATGCACGAGAGCCCCGACGCACCTGGTCGGGGCTCTCGCTTCCGTCACGGCCGGCGGGCCGGGTTTGTCACGACCACTCGATCCGCATCCACACCCCGCACCCCCGATCACCCGTCCCCGCCGACCATCGCGACGATCGCTGCGTCAGACCGCCGCTTCAGTCAGTGAGACTCTTGAAACGGCGATAGGGTTGACTCGGTCCTCTTCTCCGACGACCCTGCCGTCGAACAGGTTGATGGTACGCTCGGCGTACGCGGAGTAGCGCGGGTCGTGCGTGACCATCAGGATC
>CAYWLF010000276.1:0-3599 GCA_964458875.1 uncultured Gemmatimonadota bacterium | reverse complement strand
GAGTCCGCGCCGACCTCCCGCATGACCGCCAGCATTCCGCGCCGGAACTGAGCGCACGTCTCGCCGATCATGTTGATGTGCGCCAGATGGCCCCGTCTCTCGTGGACCATGAGGCTCGTCATCTGAAAGAGCGCCCCGAGAATCCACGTCCGAAACACCTCGTCCTCGGCATCGTCCAGCTTCCAGTCCACCAGCGGGCGGAAATGATTGGGTGGATACCAGTCCGCCCCGGTCTCCTTGTGCTCGACGAGCTCCGGAGTCGGTTCGAACAGACCCCCGTAGGTCTCGCTCAGATGGTGCAGGCAGGACCAGATCAGGTAGTTGGCCGCACGCGCTCCGATCGCGTCGCTGGCCCGGAACGGATTGGGGCCGAGCAGCTTTCGGGTGAGCTTGTCGATCTTCCACGGCGGCATGTTGTGCGCTCGATGATACCGGAGACCCGCGAGCACCGAGCCGCAAAACAGCACGTCGAGAACGAAGGACCAGTGATCACTGACCGGTACGGGGATGAGGCCCAAGGCCCAGAGCAACTGGGTGATCGGTGACGGCTCCGGCTCCACCACCTCCCACATCTTGTTGATCTCGTGCGGGAATGCGGGGTGAAGCACTCCGACACCCAACTCTGAGCTCGGGAATCCGGAAGTGACCGAGCGGATCTGTATGTCGGGGTAGGATTGCCTGAATACCCCGTAGTGCTCCCGTTTGACGTCGAGGATCTCCGGTATCGCCTCCAGCAGGAATCGCGGCCGCAGGTGAGTCAGCTCAGCAGGCAGGTTGGCGCCGTCGTACGTCAGCCGTACGACATTCCCCATGATCCTGTCCGCGCGCTCGTTCCCGAAGGCCGTGACCAGTCCCGGGTAGTGCTTCGACAGACCGTCGCGAGCGGAAGGGAAGTCCAGTGCGACGATCGGCACATCGTAGGGCTGTAGTCGGGCTCCGAGCTGCATCGTCTTGCCGGCTCCAACGATTCCGTTGGCCCCCGATATGACCAGGCACCCTCGGTCCTGGCCCTTCCCGAAAACCGTGTCCACTAACTCGGCCGTATCGACGGGCAGTCGACCCTGGCGGAATATGTCGATGACGGAGCCAAGACCCATCGTTTGCAGCGTCGGAGCTCGCATTGCACTGGTCATGATCTATCGTCTTCCTCCGACACCCTGAACAAAGCGGCGATTCCCACGTCACCGGCCGCGCACCCGAACACCAGCGCGTACCCGCCTCCGAGGGATGCCGCCTCTTCCAGCGACTCGATGAGGATTCTAGTGAGGGTGGGGCCCTGCGGGTGGCCCCATACGAGCGAGCAACCCGTCCGGTTCATGTCCCGCCAGTCGTAGTCGAGCATCCGGGCGAACACCACATCGTTGACCGCGAACGGATTGTGACTCTTGACCACTGACATGTCCGCCATGGTCAGACCGGTACGGGACAAGAGCTTGCGGACGGCGAGTCCCGGAGCTTCGGGCATGAGACTCGGGTGAGCCCGGACTTCAGTCTTGGCCACGAAGGAGATATCGATTTCCGGACACCTGCTCAATTGCCGCGCCTTCTCGGGGTTGGTGACCAGGAGACATGCCATTCCATCAGATGCGTGGGTCTGCGATCCCGATGTGACGCACGTGTCGAGCTCACGCATGGCCCGTAGAGCACCGAGTGACACCTCGCGCACACCGAGGTCGTCGTCGATGCGACCAAGCGGGCGTCCCTGCACGTTGAGCACATCCAGGGGGACCAGCACGCGGTCCAGAAACCCGTTCCTCCTGGACTCGAAGTACTGCTCGTAGCGAAGAAAAGTAGCCTCATCAATCTCACGGCGATCCGTCTTGTACTTGCGCGCAGTAATGCCGGCAGCCGCGATCATCGCGTTCCCCGTGGCTGGATCGAAGCCGAAGTTGTCCCACACGTCGCTGATGGCGAATGTACGCTCGTGGGCCCGGCGCTCGGGGAAGACTCCCACGGGCGAGTCGCTGGTCCGGTCGAACGTCAGCACTCCCACTACTTCGCTGGAGCCCGACTGTATCTCAGCGCCTCCCTGCAGAACCGCCTGCAGGCCCGTGGCGCACGCCTGCTCCACGTGATATCCGGGGATGCGCTGTCCCAGGCAGCTGGCGACAAGCGGGGCGTTCCAGAACTTCCAGTGCCACGGTATGGTCGAGCCGATGACCAGATAATCGAGCTCGCTCTTCGGGACTCCCCGCAGGGCCAGAATCCTGGCCATGGACTCCCCGGCGAACTGACCCATGTTCACCTCTGCCAGGGCCGACGTCTGCCAGCCCGGGAAGAAACTGCTCCCCCAGGTCCCGTACGGGATCTTCGCTGCTGGGAGCATGGATATCGCGCTATTCATGACCACTCCTGTATCGCGGCTCCGTCAATCCGTCCCCGCCGCTTCCTCCGGGGGAGGAGACCGGCGCGTGTAGACGACTCGGAACTGCAGCAGTTCGACGACCGCACAGTCCTCGCAGCCCTCGGCGAGATCTCGGGGGCCAAGCGGATCCATGCAGACCTCGTATCCCAGCCGGGAGTAGAGGTCGGCCGCCTCCTGCGCCCGCCGTCCATCAGCGATGAACCGGCGCTCCCAACCTGCCGCGATCCGGGCGGGATCACCTTCCGTTCGCGGCCCGAACCGTTCGGTGCCCGAGTCGCTCACACCGATTCAGGCACGGGCGTCTTCCGCGCCGAGCTCTGATTGCCGTTTCTCTTCTCGACCTGCTGAAGCCCCAGGAGGGCCGCGCCCAGCGCGGGGATGAACTGTACCAGGTCTCCCTCCGGAACGTTGACTTCGGCCTTGAGCTGCTCACGAACGACGCCCACCATACGCTGAAAGCGCAGTATGCCGCCGATCAGGGTGAACTCCGGCTCCATCCGGACACGCTTCATGAGCTGAACGGAGCGTCCAACGAGAGACACCACAGCACCGTGCATGATGTCTGCCGGCGCCGTTCCCTGCGAGAGGTGGTTGATCACCTCTGACTCGGCGAACACAGCGCACACTCCTGAGATCGGGACGGGTTCCTTGGATGTGGCCACCAGCGGGCCGATTTCAGCAGTCGAGTAGCCCATGTAACGGGCCGTCTTTTCCAGGAACGCACCCGTTCCCGCTGCGCACTTGTCGTTCAGCCGAAAAGACTTGACCTTCGCCCGGTCGTCCAGTCGACTGGCCTTCATTGTCTGACCGCCCACGTCCAGGACCGTGCGCGTTCCGGGGAACAGGAACCTCGCGCCTCGAGCGGCAGCCGTCAGGTCCGTGACCTTTACGTCGCCCATCGTCGTCTGATGGCGGCCGAAACCCGTAGCGACGACGTACCGGACGTCGTCACGCGCCACGCCAGCGTCTGCCAGCGCCTCTTCAAAACACCGTGCCGCTACCTCCGCCAGCTTGAAGCCGGTGGCCTCCATCGATCGACCTGCGATCTGTCTTTCCTCGTCCAGGACGAGAGCCTTGGTGTACGTGGAGCCGACGTCGATTCCGACCGTGAAACTCATGGCGCGTCCTTCCGGCTCTGAGAAGGGAGACGACCTGCCTGGATGTGGTCGAGCGCGAACAGGGCGGCGCCGAGCGCTCCCATGTAGTGCGATTCCTCGCTCACGTTCACCTTCAA
>CAYWLF010000275.1:0-3606 GCA_964458875.1 uncultured Gemmatimonadota bacterium | reverse complement strand
ACACTGGGTGACCTGGTGCTCATCAATGCATTCCTGCTGCAACTCTTTATCCCGCTCAATTTTCTCGGCATCGTATACAGTCAGCTGAAACACTCTATTACCGATATGCAGCTGATGTTTGATGTGCTGGAACGCACCCCGGAAATAGAAGACCGGGACGATGCCATTGAGCTGGATGTGGGTACCGGTGAGGTACGTTTTGACCGGGTCAGATTCGCCTATGATCCGGAGCGCCCTATTCTGCACGACATCAGCTTTGTCATCCCCGCCGGCAGGAAGGTTGCCGTGGTCGGTCCGAGTGGCGCCGGCAAGTCAACACTGGCACGCCTGTTGTTTCGTTTCTATGATGTGGATTCTGGCCGTATCCTGATTAACGGCCAGGACGTGCGCGCTGTAACTCAACACAGCCTGCGCGCTGCAGTCGGTATCGTTCCACAGGACACCGTGTTGTTTAACGACACCTTGAAGTACAACATCGGCTATGCCCGCCCCGGGGCCAGTCAGAACGAGATTGAACAGGCCGCCAGGTCGGCCAACATCCATGACTTTATAGTTAAACTACCCAAAGGCTATGCTACGGTAGTCGGGGAACGTGGACTCAAGTTGTCGGGTGGCGAAAAGCAGCGCGTCGCTATCGCCCGCGCCATTCTGAAAAATCCAAAAGTCCTGGTATTCGATGAAGCCACGTCAAGCCTTGACAGCCATTCCGAGCAAGCGATCCTGGACAGCCTGCGTAAGGTCGTGGGCTTCGATCGGATTCGGGTGGACACGCGCCGAGGCCTGGCCGCCAAGGCCCACCCTGGAGTGACCCTGGACCTCTCGGCGGTCGCGAAGGGATATGCCCTCGACCTGGCCGCGGAGGGGGTGCACCGGATGGGGGGCAGTGATTTTGTCCTCGAGGTGGGGGGGGAAGTTCGCGCGCATGGCAGGAGGCCCGATGGGACGGCCTGGCGCGTGGCGATCGAGACCCCGACTCCCGGATCGAGAACGATCTTCCGTGTGCTCGAGCTCCACGATCAAGCGGTCGCCACCTCGGGCGACTACCGCAACTACTTCGAGGTCGAGGGGACCCGCTACAGCCATCTCCTGGATCCCCGTTCCGGGTTTCCCATACCCTGGCGCGGTTTCTCGGTGACCGTGGTGCACGAGCAGGCGGCCCTGGCGGATGCGTGGGCCACGGCGCTGAGTGTACTCGGTCCCGACGAGGGGTTCTCGCTGGCGGAGGAACTCGAATTGTCGGTGGTATTCGTCGTGCCGTCGGGTGACGGGCGGTTCGAGTTGCGATACACCGGCGACGTGGGCGGGCAGCTCCAGCTCTAGGCCGGAGCCGGGTCGTTTCCCGGTCCGATGAACGCGAGTGCCCCAGAACGAACCGCGACCGCGAGGCCAAGTGGCAGAGTGGCCAGTGGCAGCTCCTGGCTCCACAAGGTCCAACCGAGCACGAAGACGGCGGCGGCAGCCGCCGTTACCCACAGCAACCCGGTCGCCCACCGCTTACGGCCATTCCTGGCCAGTGTCCAGGCGAGAAGCAGGTTCGTTGGCAATGCCCACAGCAGATTCACGTTGTTCCGGGTAACCGCGTGCAGCGACACGAACGACAGGAAGACGATGAGTACCCCCGCGCAGCCGAGAAGCAAGAACAGGGGAGCGTCGAGCCAGGCGCGTCCGGATCTTCCCTGACGCAGGTCCAGTACCGTGACCCAGACGACGACCGCCAGGACAAGCGTCATGACGATGGTCGGCCAGGCTGGTGCCGGCCGGGGTCCCGGTCGATCCGCCGGCCATCCGATACTGTCCGCGCGGGCCACGAGGGGCCGCTCGCCGGCGGGGCCGCGGATCCGGGCCTTCTCCGCCCAGACCGCGAGCCGGTCAGGGAGGAACAGCTCGGTGCGCCACGTTGCCGGCGCGTCCGCTGGCAGGCCCTGGCCCGCGTCCATCACGAAGTGCAGCCACGTCTTCTCCACGAGGTACGGATCGAGCAGCTGCCGCATGGAGCCGCCCGGGTCCGGGAGATCGATGACCAGCTGTTCACCGAGGGCAGCCTCCAGGAGATCCCGTATGCGCGTGGCGCAATTGTCGTAGTAGAAATCGTACCGATAGTAGGCGTTCTCGGGAGCCGCGTTCCACTCCAGGAACCGAAAGACCCCTTCACGTTGCCCGGCGTCGAGATCGAGGACCTGCTCGACGAGTGGACGCCCCTCCTCGGACGGATAGAACGCGACCATTCTCTGGAAGCTCTGCCTGGTCAGGCGGTAGTTCAAATCGCCGTAGCCGAACTTCAAGATGAAGAGCAGCGGATTCCCGAAGTCAAATGTGCCGTAGTTGTACGCGTAGTCGATTTCACGCTCGGGGTCGAACACGCGAATCGCGTTGTGTCCGAAGATGGAGTAGACCTTGTCGCCCGGGAGGATCGTCACGAGGGAAACCTGCGCGACGTCCGACAGGAGACGGCTTCCGTCCGGGGTCACCCGTTCCGCTTCCTGCGCGCCGGCCGACCCGGCCGCCGCGAGCACCATGAGCGCCGTGGTGACGACCCCGGAATACGACAGGGTGCGCTGCAGGGTCGATCTCACCCTGTCAGCTCCGGCCGGTGCAGAACCCACCAGCCCCGTGCCTCTTCGGCCGTCCAGGGATTCACGTCCTGGAGCTCAGCCAGAAGGGCGTCCAGTTCGTCCGCCGTGCCGATCCTGGCTTCCGGGGCCTTCTCCAGGCACTTCAGGATCACGCGATCCATCTCGGGTGGAAGATTCAGTTCCGACCGCTCTGACGGCGGCACCGGATCATCGCGAATGTGAGAGGCGAGCATCTCCATGGCTCCCGTGGCCTTGAACACGGTCTCGCCCGTGAGGAGCCAATAGGCGACGCACCCGACCGAGTAGACGTCGGATGCGGGTCCAAGCTCATCAACCTTTCCAGCCGCGGCTTCGGGCGACCCGAACGCCGGCGTCCCGGCGAACGTCCCCACCTGCGTGAGGTGGGCCGATTCCATCTGCTTCAGCTTCTTCACCAGGCCGAAGTCGAGCACCTTCACGTAGTCGACATCCCGTCCCTGCCGACACAGGAAGACGTTGGCGGGCTTGATGTCCCGGTGTATCAGGCCCGCCTCGTGCGCTTCGGCCAGGGAGTGGCACATCTGGCGCAGGATGTGGACGACCCGGGCGGGGGGCATGGGCCCGTACTTCTTGATCAGACCGTCCAGGTCTTCACCGTCCAGCAGCTCCATCACGTAGTAGAAGGCCCGGTTCGGCGTGACGCCGTAGTCGTAGATCTCGATCGTGTGAGGCGAGCGGAGGCTCGCGGTGGCCTGTACCTCCCGCTGGAATCGCTCGAGGTAGTACTCGGCGTCGGAGGCCGTGGTGCCGGTCGTACGATCGCTGCGGATGAGCTTGATGGCGGCCGGCCTGGCCAGCATCTGGTGACGGGCCCGCCATACCTCTCCCATCCCGCCCTTGCCGAGCTTCTCGGTGAGTTCGTATGCACCCACCTTTCGTGCCCGAGACAGGGCACGGGACAGGCCGTACACGCGCCGGGCCGAGAGGTAGGCCAGTCCGGTGGCGATCACCGTGAAGAGCACCAGGCCGGGGAGCATCTCGAAGCCCCGCTCCC
>CAYWLF010000274.1:0-3648 GCA_964458875.1 uncultured Gemmatimonadota bacterium | reverse complement strand
GGATGGAGCCCGGTGCCCGGCTTTCCGATGTTCCCCGTCATCATCATCAATGCGATCAGGCAGCGGGAGTTGTCCGTTCCGTGAACACTCTGGGAGATGCCCATGCCCCAGAAGACCATGGCGGTCTTCGCCTGGCCGAAAAGGCGGGCGACTCGGCGGATGTCATCGGCCGGGACACCACAGATCTCCGAGGCCATCTCGGGGTCGTACTTCTCCACCAGCGTCTTCAGCGATGCGAAGTCCCTGGTACGCGTCCGGATGAACTCGTGATCGACCAGGTCCTCCTCGATGAGGACGTGCATCACCGCGTTGTAGAAGGCGACGTCCGTTCCCGATCGAATCTGGACGAACATCTCCGCGTGGTCCGCCATGTCGATGCGACGTGGCTCCACGACGATGATCTTCGTCTTCCCTTCGCGGACCGCCTGCTTCATGAAGGTGGCGGCCACCGGGTGATTGGCCGTGGTGTTGGAACCCGAGATGAGCGCGACCTCGGCGTTGCTCACGTCACCGAACACGTTGGTGACGGCCCCCGAGCCGATCCCTTCCAGCAGGGCGGCGACGGACGAGGCATGACACAATCGGGTGCAGTGATCGATGTTGTTCGTCCCGAAGCCGGCCCGAATCAGTTTCTGGAACAGGTACGCTTCCTCGTTGCTGCACTTGGCGCTGCCGAAGCCCGCCATGGCTGAGGAGCCGTGCTCTTCTTTGATCTCGCGGAGGCGGCGGCCGGCCAGCTCCAGCGCCTCCTCCCAGGTCGCTTTGCGGAAATGCGGAAGCACGTGCTCGTAGTCCACCAGTCCGCCGGGGCGCCTTCGCTTCTTCTGATCGGATTCCCCGACCTCGGGGGACAGCGGTCCCTTGGGATACGAGTCGTCGCGCCGGATGAGCGGCACCGTGAGACGCTGCGGGTGGTGCGCGTAGTCGAACCCGTAGCGCCCCTTCACGCACAGGCGCTCTTCGCTGACCGGGCTGGCACGCCCGTCCGCGTACACTACCCGGTTCTGCTCTTCGTCCACGTGATACGTGATCGCGCAGCCCACTCCGCAGTACGGGCACACCGAGTCCACCTGCTTGAGATCGGAGCGCGGCTTCGGGGCCTGCGTGATCAGCTCGTCCACCAGCTGGACCAGGGAGAGAGCGCCCGTCGGGCAGACCTTCTCGCACTCGCCGCACGACACGCACGTCGAGTCGCCCATCGGATCGTCGAGATCGAAGCCGATGCGGGTCGTGTAACCTTTGCCGGTGCGGCCGATGACCGCGTTGACCTGCACATCGTCGCATGCGCGGATGCAGCGATCGCACAGGATGCAGGACTGGTGGTCCACCCGAATGACCGGCGACGAGTCGTCGATCGGGCGACCGCTTCCGGGGGGAATGCCGGCCACGGCCGTCGTGCGATCCCTGTTCGAGTCGGCAGGAGCCCACTCCACACCGTACTCGGCGGCGAGGGCCAGCAGCTCGTCGCTCCCCGTTTTGGATCCGGACTCGGAATCCGCCGGATAATCAGAAAGCAGGAGCTCCGTGAGCCCCTTCCGACAAGCGTCGATCTTTTCGTTGCGCGTGGTGACGGTCATTCCGTCCGACGCTTCGCGCACGCACGAAGCCGCCAGCTTCTTCTCGCCCACGTCCACCAGGCACACCCGGCACACGCCCACCGGAGGGAGACGGGGATCATGGCACAGGACCGGGATCTCGACTCCGGCCGCTCGCGCCGCATCCCAGATCGTGGTGCCGGCTGGAACCTCGACCTCGCGGCCGTCGATCGTCAGACGGATGGCGGTAACTGCCGCACCCTGCTCGCTCATGCACTGTTCCTTCGAGGCCACAGCGACCAGATGATGAAGGCCCCGAACAGGGCGGCCGCCAGGCCGTCCGCCCTCAGAACATTGGGCTCAAGCCCGGCGCCCCAGGCGACGATCGCCCGGAGGCGCCCGAGCCCGATCGCGGCCAGGGCAATGCCCGATACGAAGACCAGGCCGCCCAAGACCTTCAGCGCTCGGGGAGTGCGTGAGGCGGCCGCGCTGAACCACATGATGGCGCCAACCACGAGCCGCAGAACGACCGCCACCCCGAATCCCTCTTCTGTGAGGAACCGCTCAGAAAGCTGCTCAAGACCGAGCGGGTCCACCAAGGTCCGCACTCCGCCCGCTATGACGAGAACGCCGAAGCCAACGAGAAACCACCGCGCCTTCATGACGCGCCTCCGGTCCCGGCTCCCGGCACCTCTTCAGGCCAGTGCTTCGCCACCGAAAGCAACGGGTTCAAGGCGACATAGCCGAGCCCGCAGATCGACGTCTCGGTGAGGAGCAGGTTCAGCCGGTCGATCACGTCCATGTCGATCGCCTCGCCCGTGGCCTCGGCACGCTCCAGCAGGGCGGTCGCCTTCTGGGTCCCGTCCCTGCAGGGCACGCACTTGCCGCACGATTCGTTGCGGAAGAAGCGCACGATGTTGGTGGCCAGCGGAAGCAGGGGCGTGCCCTCGGCCACCACGACCAGGGCGCCGGATCCCAACATGCTGCCGGCCTTGTCCAGGGCGGCGAAATCCATCGGTGTATCGACACGGTCCGGCGGCAGGAAGAGCGAGGACGCGCCGCCCGGGGCGAACGCCTTCAGGGCCCGGCCACCGCTCACGCCCCCCGCGATCCCGATCAGGTCGGCGACGGTGGTTCCCATCGGGATCTCGTAGACGCCGGGCTTCTCGACGTGGCCGGATACCGCGACGAACTTGAGGCCGGCGCACCCGTTCACCCCGTGCTCCATCCACCAGTCCGCGCCCTCGCCGGCGATCGCCGCGGCATGGGCGAACGTCTCGACGTTGTTCATCAGGGTGGGAAGTCCGTACAGGCCCTTCTGCCCGGGAAAAGGCGGCTTGTTGCGAGGCTCGCCGCGCCGGTCCTCGAGCGCTTCGAGGAGAGCTGTCTCCTCACCCAGGATGTAACCGCCGGGCGAGATGAACACGTCGACGTCGAAGTCGAATCCGCTTCCCAGGATGTCGTCGCCCAGCCAGCCGATGTCGCGGGCCCGTTCGATCTCCGCCTCGAGGGCGGCGCGGGCAGTGTGATACTCGTGCCGCAGGTACACGATGCCACGTGAGGCCCCGATCGAGAGGCCGGCCAGCATCATCCCCTCGATGACGAGATAGGGCAGGTCTTCCAGGATCACCCTGTCCTTGAAGGTGCCGGGCTCGCTCTCGTCCGCGTTGCAGACCACGTACTTGGGGGTCGCCGCCTCGCCGCGCACCAGCTTCCACTTCAGGCCGGTGGGGAACCCGGCCCCGCCCATGCCCCGAAGGCCGCTCTTCTCGAGGTCTGCGATCAGGCGCACGGCGGCTTCGTCCGGATCGTCCTGCGCGAGAGCCATGCGGATGCCCTCGTAGGCGCTCTCGGCATCTCCGTGGGGGTCCGTCTTCCACGTCCGGTGCGGCCTGAGTTCTCGCTTCGGCCCTCCATCCCGAATTACCTCGGCCAGGACGTCCAGATTCGAGGCCCGGACCGGTACGCCGTTGACCCTCACGCCAGGGGCCCGTTCGCAACACCCGAGACAGGACGCTTCCTCGACCTCGACGTCCGGCCGGTCCGCCAGGGCATCCTTCAGCCGGTCCGCCAGTCCGTCGGCCCCCGCCAGGTGACAGCTCATGTCGCGGCA
>CAYWLF010000273.1:0-3667 GCA_964458875.1 uncultured Gemmatimonadota bacterium | reverse complement strand
CGACCTTCGCAAGGCTCCACCAGCAGGCGTAGGGTACCGCGTCCGGGCTCGGCTGGTTGCTGGGCGTGAGGGTCTGGGCGAACGGGATCGCGCTGCACCACGAGGGAAGCAACCAACTGTGGTACGCGAACGTCTGGCTGGCCCCCGAGCGCGACTTTGGACTACTGGCAGTCACGAACGGGGGACAGGAGCGGGGCTTTCGGACGACGGAGCAGACCGTATTAACTCTGATCGAGAGGTTCGACGCGGCGCAGGTTCCATAGGCCCGACAGGAGTCGGCGTGCGACGATGCAAGAGCGGGCGGGGCCTGTCGACCACCGCCCGCTTCGTCCATCCCGGTTCGTCCACCTCGGACGTCCGGTCAGGTGCGTGCCGCCGGACGACGGCCCTCGCCGTTGGACCCGCCCGCCGCCCGGCGGTGACGGGCCAACGACTCCGACAGTGATCCATGCAGGATCCAGATCTCCTCCTGGTCGGCGTCGAGGATCTCCAGCAGAGCCTGGTGATGCTCGGCCCGCCGTGACTCCATCTCTTCCTGCGACGGCCGCTCTCCGCGCCCGGCCCTCTCCTTGAGGGCATCGATCGCCTCGACCTGCTCAGCCGTCAGCCCCAGGGCCTCGACCATCGCAGCGCGTTCCGCCTGCCGCCGCTCCTCCCACTGATCCTTCATTCCCTCACGCCTGGCCCGGGCCCCCTCGCGCATGGCCTCGCCCTTCGCCATGTGCTCCTCCAACAGGGCGACCTGGTCGGCAGTGAGGATACCGAGCATCGCCTCGTGAGTAGCTTCCCGGATCGCCTCGAGCCGGATCTGCGCCCCGTCGCGTGTGAGGCTGCCGTCCCGCACGGCGTCACGAATTTCCTCCAACTCCGGAGCGTAGCGTTCCCGAATTGCCTTCAGCTCCACGAGCTGCTCCTCGGACAGATCGAGGATGTCGGTGACCCCATGCCGCCCGCCTTCACCACGGCGGCCCGAGCCCTGGCGAGGGCCGGTATCCCTGCGCCCGCGACGGGAGTTCATCTCGGACCGAAGTTCCGCCCGGCGCACCTCGATGGCCGCGACCTGGTCAGAACTCAGGACGTCCTGCAGGTCCGCCGCGGCATACCATAGCGTCCCCGGCTCCCTGCTCTCTCCCCGGTACTTAGCCATCACCTCGTTCACTGCAGAGAGTTGATCGTCCGTCAGTCCGAGCCCCTCGGTGAGATCTCCGAAGATCACCGAGAAGTCGGCTTCACTCTCCGGGGCCGCAGACTCCTGGCTCACGGCATCCGTCGGGGTGTCGGAGCAGGCGCTCGCGAACCCCGCGAACGCCATGACGAGACCGGCAGCGATGACGCGCCGGCCACGGGCTCCGCCCACTCTTCCCTTGCTTACTCGCATTCCTCACCTCCGTGGTGCACGCGACCGGTCGCGCCGGTCGTCATCGTGTCGAGCGAGCCTCGTTGCCCCTCGACTGCACCTTAGACGGGCCGCCGGTTAACTCTATTCCGTCCTGGCTCCGCGGCCGACTCTATTGCCGTCAGCCGCCTGGCCTTCGATATGTTGCCCGAGACGATCGATTCGACTTCCCGAACACATGACCATTCCCCCGGGCACAATGATCATCGAAGCAGACATTCCGCAGGCCGTTCTCACTCCCCGTCTGTTGAGGGCCATCGTCGGCCAGTACTCACTGCCCTGGAGGGGGACACACGGACTCCCACACTGGGCGCGCGTACTCGAAAACGGTCTCCGGATCGCCGGAGACACGGGGGCGGACCCGACGGTCGTCAGCCTGTTCGCCGTGTTCCACGACGCGTGTCGCGTCAACGAGGGCTGGGACCTGGGACACGGCAGACGCGGGGCGGACCTGGCGGCTACCATGCGAGGAAACTCCTTCGGCCTGGACGACGGACGTTTCAAACTTCTCCACTACGCCTGCGTCCATCACACCGACGGTCTGACGGACGGGGATCCCACCGTGCGCTCTTGCTGGGATGCCGACCGACTGGACCTTGGTCGGGTCCGAATCACTCCGAACCCGCGACGCATGGCCACGGCGTTCGCGGCCCGGCCGGACGTGATCGCGTGGGCCGAGAAGCGAAGCCGCGGCAGGTACGTCCCGTCGTTCACGAAGACCTGGGAAGCGTGGGCCGACTCCGAGGTGAATGAGTAGAGCGAGTCGGGAGACCTCCGTCACGTTCGGTTCTGCAACTCCAGCAGTCGGGGTCGGATTCGCTCCGCCGTCTCGATGGCCGCCGCCACGTCCCGCAGTTCCGTCACCATGTCGGTGAGTTCCTCAGAACGCGATTCCGCCATCACGTGCGTGCGGCTGGATCCATGACGTGAGAGGGTCTGCTTTCCCAGACGGTCCATCCACGTGGACAGCTGAGTCAAGCGCCGCATGGTGTGCTCGAAGTCGCGCGACCACCACTCGAGGAGGTCACCGGCTTCGGCTGGCGACTGGCCCTTGCGACTCCGGATTCGATCGAGTTCAGAGGTAGGGATCCGCCACTCTCCATCCTGTTTGCGAGCCGATACTCCGCCGCTCCGAATCCAGTTGTAGACGGTGTTGAAGTGCCGGCCGCTCAGACGGGCGAATTCGTGTACGCCGAGGGTCTCTCTCATGGCCAATCCTCATGTTGTTGTCACTATTCATATTAAATCATAGTGGAGATAAGTCAATAGTTGCAAGAGTCTTCCAGCGGCCTAGGAACTCCTTGAGTTATCCACAGTTCCGTCGGGAACAGCGTCGCACATCGAAACGTTAGTCATATATCAGTGAATCTCAGGGTGCCCGCGACGGCACATTGAGAGGACCCGCACGTGAACCCGGCGTGGCCTTCTGCCGAGGCGTTGAAGTCGAGCAGTAGTCGGCACCCGCCGTCGACACGCTCGCGTTGACGGGGCGGCTGCCGCGGCGGTACGGTAACCGCGTTCGCCGACCGGACGGGTCCAGCTGACGCGGAGCGCAGTTCGTGAGCCAGTACCTCCTCATCGCCATCGCCAGCATCATCACTCTCGGGATCGCTGCCGAGTGGATCGCCTGGCGGGTTGGCCTGCCGTCCATCCTGGTGCTCCTCCTGTTCGGCCTCGTGGCGGGCCCGTTCACGGGTCTTCTGAATCCGGACGCCGTGTTCGGGGAGCTTCTGTTTCCGGTAGTATCGGTGTCCGTGGCCATCATCCTGTTCGAGGGGGGCACGAGCCTTCGGCTCCAGGAACTCAAGCAAGTCGGACGAGTGGTGACCACTCTGGTGACGCTGGGCGCCGTCGTTACATGGGTCCTGGCCACGGCCGCCGCCCATTACGTCCTGGGAGTCGACCTCGAGCCCGCCCTGCTCCTGGGCGCGATCCTGGTGGTCACCGGGCCCACGGTCATCGTTCCCCTTCTCCGCCAGATGAGGCCGAGCCCCCAGGTCGGCAACACGCTCAAGTGGGAGGGCATCCTCATCGACCCGGTGGGAGCGGTCCTGGCTGTCCTCGTTTTCGAGATCCTCCTGGCAGGCGGTTTCGAGGTCGCGTGGACGGTCGGCACGATGGGGCTCCTGCGAACGGTCGTGATCGGTGTGGTGCTCGCGGCCGCCGGAGCGGGGTTGATGATCTGGGTGCTCGATCGCCGCTGGGTGCCGGAGTTTCTCCAGAGCCCCCTGTCACTGACGCTCGTGGTCGCCGCGTTCGCCGTGTCCAACA
>CAYWLF010000272.1:0-3680 GCA_964458875.1 uncultured Gemmatimonadota bacterium | reverse complement strand
GCATGCTCAGGGTCACTCGCTGCGCTCGTGACGGCAAATCCCGCCCCCGGCACTCCAGCGGGTAGTCTCGCCCGTTCTGCGGGCTTGAATGTCAGTCGCTAGGTTCGTGACGCTCCTATCTGCCGTCCTCCCGCTCGTGGACCACCAGCCCGTCCTTGATCACCAGCCATGGCAGGCGGGCGTTCAACACGTCCTCCAGGGGATTCTCATCAAGGAGGACCAGGTCGGCCAACTTCCCGACCTCGAGGGTGCCAAGGTCAGCATCGACACCCTCGGAGACTGCTATGTCCAGCGTTGCCATCCGGATGATATCCGCCGCGGGGATCCTCGCAGCTTGGAGCGCCTCCATCTCCAAGTGCACGCCGAACGGCCCGCCGCCTCCGTCGGATCCCACCAGGAGCCGAACACCTCTCTCGTGAGCGCTCCGCAACGATTCGAGTTGTGCCTGCAGAGCTCCGAGATAGTCGCCGGTTCCTGCTCCCAAGCCATAAGCGGCGCGCTCCCCGGTTCCGGACAACCCGAGGTGCTCGGCCGTCTCCCTCGTCTTCTTCGGATCCTCCCTGAGGCGCACGGTCATGACGGCACCCCTCTCAACGAGTGTGGGATCCCAATAGGTGCCGGACTCCGCCAGGAGGCCCAGGATGTCGTCGTGATACGACTGGTACCACGGGGTGTGCTCGACGCTTCGGAATCCGAGTAGAACGGACCGTACGACCGCTTCGGCGATCATACCGTGGCCCATGAGCGGAAGCCCCTGAATCTCTGCCTCCTGCGCGATGACGCGCTGGAGGTCCCAGGGGACCGTACGATAGACCTTGATGAACCGAGCCCCGAGTGCCCGCCACAGGCGCACGTGATGCCGGGCGTCCTCCTCCGTGGCGATATGATTCCACCAGTCCCACCAATCGCCCTCCGGGCCTTCGAAGATCTCCCCCGGCGTGAATGTTCGAGGAAAGGCCTCGGTCGTGGCCCGCTCCCGGTCCAGCTCCTGGATGGCAAACAGGATGGGGGAGCCCGCGTCCCGGATGGAGGTGATGCCCTGCTCCAACAGAGCGTAGCCATCGCCAATGCTGCTTCCACCGTGCGCGTGGGCATCCCACAGCCCGGGCACCGCAAACCGGCCTTCGCCATCGAGAACCGTAGCCCCGCCCCGATCGAAATGGCCTGGGGCCTGGCCCGTGCCCACGATCCGGCCGTCCTCGACATAGAGGTCGAGCGGTTCCGAGAACGCAGCCCCGGCGGGTGCCAGAATGCGCACGTTCGCCACGACTAGTGGCGGCCGCGGAGCCGCCGGGAGCGCCAGGGGAACAGGAATCTCTTCCGGCGTGCCATCCGGGAGCGTCATACGGAAGATCCGCGGCCCTTCCACGAACACCACCGCATCTCCATCCTGAGTGAACGTGATGCCGCCCAGACCGCCGGCCGCCGACAGCCGAGTGATCTCGTCCTCAGTCACGATCGAGTCCCCGGGCAACGCTTCGTGGAGATCCGCCACCCAGATCTCGGCATTGCGACGAAAAACGAGCCACCTGCCATCGCGGGAGACGACGGCATTACGGCTCTGCCCTTCCAGCGCCGTCAGCTCAGTAGCATCGGCAGGACTGTCCGTGGGGATCCGAAACACCGCTCCATCGTGTCGAGTGGCGTAGACCCAGGCACGGTCGGAGGAAATGCTGGGGCGGGACCAGTATCCGGGGGGAACCAGGATCTCCTGTGTCCCGTCCTCGACGGTCACCAGGTTGAGGCCCCCTTCAAACATGAAGACAAGGCCCTTCCCGTCGGCCGTCCACGTCGCTGCCCACGGGGCCCCCTGCACCAGGACACGAGGGGATCCGGACCCCCCCTCACTCACGAGTAATTCGCCACCGGTCCGCGTCTCCCGTACGTACGCAAAGCTCTTTCCGTCCGGCGCGAAGACTGGGTCGTAGGCTGGGCCGTCGTCGATGCGCTCGGGCACTGCGTTAGGGTTGTCGAGAGACTGGCGCCAGAGCATGCCCGCAGCAGCATACAGGATCTGCGACCCGTCAGGGCTCAGGGCCGGGCCCGCGACCACTCGAACCGGAGCCGATCCTGAGTCCCGGTAAGTGGACAACGGCGGAGCGGGGGCTCCGACTGCGATGGTGTTCGATACCTGTGCCTCGAACAGGATGGGCAAACGGGATCCCGCCGGGACCGAGCCCCGCCACAGGTGTCCGTAGTCTCCCGTGTAGACGCCCGTGCCTCCGGGCTCCACACCGAAGGCCTGCCCCCAGTGGAAGCGTGCCATGGCATCACCCTCGAATAGCAAGAGATCCGGCCCGGAGGCCCCTTCCATCCGGTAGATCGAGCTCGGCCGCCGGTGCAAAGGCGCCGGAAGGAACTTCCGATAGAACAGGGAGCCGGACTCGCTGTCCACGGTGAGGTAGTCGATCACCCCGTCCCGGACTGCGAACTTGCTCACGGATCCCTCTGCCGACCACGCCTCGATTCGGGATCGCGAACAGCTCCGGCATCCCTTCTCCCGCTCTACCCGGGACCAGTAAAGCATGCCGTCGGGTGCAAAGACGACCCCGTGGTATTCCGCCAGGTCCGCGGTGAGTGTCTCCACCTCCCGGGTGGCCAGGTCCAGGATCCGGACCCGTGAGATGAGTGGAGGAAAGAACCACCAGGGCTCGATGCGCCGCGGCTTGTCGAAGGCCAGGTAGGCGATCCGTGTTCCGTCCGGAGACCAGGAGGGCCTGCCAGCCTCTACCTCATCCGTAAGCTCTTCGGTTTCTCCGGTCTCGAGGCTCAGGACCACGAGGTTGTCCCCGGCGCCCCCCCGATCAGACACGAAGACGATTCTCGTTCCGTCCGGGGACACCGCAGGTTCCTTGTCGTAGAAAGGCCCGCGGGTGAGTTGCACCGCGATTCCACCCTCTAGCGGAACCCGGTAAAGGTGCCCGAGCAGGGTGAACACCAGGCCTTCACCGTCAGGAAGAACCACCACGTCGGGATCCGTGACCTCGTCGGTCGTGAATCCGATTTCCCGCAACGGCGTCTCTTGCGACGGAGCAAAGGAGGGAAGGAAGGCGACGGCGACGGCGCTGGAGAGAAGAAGCGAGTGTCGCATTGACTGTCCCAGTCTGTGGAGAATCACCAGTGTCAACCGATTGTCCGGCTGTCGGGAACGTCAGATCTCGTGCCGGGGAACCACCGACCATCCATCGCCGCGCTCGTGACGGCAAATCCCGCCCCCGGCACTATCGGCGGGTCGTCTCGCCCGCTTTCCGCAGATGAGTAGCCGGGCCTTTGGTCGGACGCAACGCCCAGCCGCGACACTCCTGCTCGTGTAGATTCAGGATGTCTCCTCTTGGCTGGAGGTCCGCCGTGTTCGAACTGGCTCGCTGGGAATGGTTGTTTCTCGGCCTTGTGGGTATCGTCGCCGTCTTGATCGCGTGGCAGTTCGTCAATCGGAGGCGCGGCTGACTCGCCCACCCCCGGTCCACACCCACGCTGAACCCACTTCAACGCACATAGCTGCCCGCGTTCACATCGATCGTGGCGCCGGTGGCGTGGTCAGCCAGGCCGCTGGCGAGCAGGACGACGAGTGGGGTCAGGTCCGCGGGTTCCGTGAGACGGTCGAGAGCCAGATCGCTCGTGACATGGTCCTCACCGTACTCGGCGATGGCGTCCTCGGCCATCTCGGTGCGGACGAAACC
>CAYWLF010000271.1:0-3682 GCA_964458875.1 uncultured Gemmatimonadota bacterium | reverse complement strand
GATCGCAAGCGGGAGCTGGTGGTCGAACTGCGGAAGGACCCCGACGCCTACGATCGCGTCCTTGGTCGCAGACCGTAGTGGGTGGACATCGCGCGGACGGGACTCCAACCCGCAGCTCGCGCCGGGAGACGTGGTCCAGTCGCTTTCGGTGGCCCCAGCATCTCAGTGTCCGGCTCCTCTTCGAGCAGCTCAAGCAGCGGCAGCAAGTCGAGTGGTTCGAGCTTCTCGTCGAGCGAGAGCTCGATCGTCATCAGCAACACCGGCGAGAGCACCGTCGAGGGATAGGCCGTCGCCTGTTCCAGACGCCGTGACAGGCGCGGCACGGGTGACTCACCGGCTTGACAGAAACTGCTACGAACTGGCAAAATGCAAGGTCGCCGCCCCAAATCCCCTGGCGAGCTACGCATGAGCGCGCGCATGAACACTCCGGACGTGATGACGATCGACGAACTCGCTGTTCGTCTGCGGCTGTCGAGAAGTGCGCTCGAGCAACTGGCGCAGAACGGAACGGTGCCAGGACGAACGGTCGACGGGCAGTGGAGGTTTCACCGGGCGACCGTGGACGCGTGGCTTGCTGCCTCCGGCCACACCATCCCGGCCACAGTCTCGGACACCGTCGTCGCGGCGGCTGGCAGCGGTCGGGTCGAATCATTCGACGTGCATGAGCACGAACAACTGGTGAGACCGTGGGATGTTCGGCTCAATCAACTCTCGCGTGGACGCTTCCACGCGGAGCTGCGATACGTCAGCACGCCGCGCATGCTGATCTACGAGGAGCGATGGAGCAAGGCCGTTGATGTCCGGGGCGCATCGCCCGAAGGTTGGATCACGCTCGGGACCAATCTGGACTGGCAGGGGTCCGAAGTAACCTGGTGTGGCCAGGCGCTCGATTCCCGGCGCTGGGCCTGTCGGACCCCCGCCGGGGAAGTGGACTTCAGGATTCCGGAGCGGAGCCATCACGTGGTCCTGCTCACCAAGCCGGAGCTGCTGAGCACCTGCCTGCGTCGAGACTCGGTCGATCGGTTTGCTGGCCGCACCAACCTCCGCCTCTCCGCGATTGACGGCAAACGGCTCGTGCTTGTGCTTCGGCGGATGATCCAGGAGCACATCGACCACCCCGAGCTTCTTCGGGGAGCGCATGAAGTCAGGTGCCTGGAAGCACGCGTGCTCGATGTGCTCGGTCGTGCCGTGGACGAGCCCGGCAGTGGCGATGACCCTGCGCCGAGTTCGCTTCGCACGGTTTCATTGCGCCGAGCCATTGAGCAGATCGAGGAGTCGGACGGACCGCTCACGACCTTGCAGCTTGCGACGGCCGCAGGCGTGAGCCGGCGCACGTTGGAGTATGCCTTCCGGGAAGGCGTGGGCGTCACGCCCACTCGTTACCTTCGACTCCATTGCCTCAACAGGGCACGTCGAGCCTTGTCGGCGGCTGATCCGCGTGCGTCGACGGTGGGCCGAATCGCCCGAGAGTGTGGCTTCAATCATCTCGGCCGCTTCGCTGTTGAGTACCGGATGCTGTTCGAAGAGTCGCCTTCCGAAACGCTGGCCAGCGCCTGTCGTCCCCCCACACGTCGGCTCGCTGACGTCGTCCGGGCGCCGAGGCCACGATTGTGCCGGTGAAGGGCGTCACGTTTCCTCATCTCGGTGCGATATCTGGATAGTCGGCCCTGGATCGTAAAGACCGGGGAAGCGATCCGGGCAGCGAGCAGATTCTGGCATTGCCTCGGCTCGCCGTCGTCCGTAGGCTCGCGGCCTGTCCTCGCGTGCCCCACCCTGCCCGACGGGCCTGGCACGGTAGACAAGTGGGTTTGGTTTACCACACTCACGCCCCGAGATCTCAGCGGCGGAGCCGGGCGAAGGTCAAATGGGGAATGTCGGTCAAGGAGTCATCGTGATGGGAACTGCACATCGATTGCTCGCGATCCTCTTCATAGGCACGACCACCGCGGTCAGCGCGGCGCAGGATGATCTCGACGATCTGCAGCGCCGCCTCGCCGAGCTCGAGGCCGAGCAGGCGAAGTCCCGGCAGACGATCGATGCTCTCCGCACGGAGGTCGACACGTCGCAGGCGACGATCGAGGGACTCCGCTCGGAGGTCGACACGTTGCGGGCGGAGAGCGATGACAACTGGCTCACCGAGCAGCGGGCCGAGGAGATCCGCGCTCTCGTGACCGACGTGCTCGCGGATGCCGATGTCCGTGCGAGTCTCCTCCAATCAGGAGTCCCGGGGCCGCAACACCGCTCGGTCTTCCCAAACCTGGCCTACGACTCACAGTTCGTGTTGCAGTCGCACGACGGGGCCTTCAAGCTCGCCATCGATGGTCTCATCAACACGCGCTACGAGTACAACCACCGGGGCGACGTGGAAGACCGTGGCCGTTTCGAGATGACCGCGGTCCGCGTCAACTTCCGGGGCCACGTCTTCGAGGATTGGACCTACTGGGTCCGTCTGAATTTCGACGACGGCACGGGCTTCTTCGACACCGCGGTGGGTATCTACCACTTCAACGAGGACGTCAACATCGCCTTCGGGCAGTTCCCCAGCCTGATGACCCGCGAGAATTCCACGACGATCGACAAACTCCAGACCGGAGAAGTCTCGCCCACGAACTCCGTCTTCGACCCGCAGGCCTTCCAGGGCGCGCTGCTGTCATTGCACTCGGAGAAGCTCGTCTTCCGCGGGCAGGTCAGCAACGGCGTCGCGGCCGTCAGCAACGAGTTCGACGACCCTGGCAACGCCGACTACGCCCTCACCGGCATGCTCTCCTGGATGGCCATCGGAGACGGGGGCGACTGGAACCGATTCCTGAACTTCACGTCCCGGCCCGGCAGCGGCGATCCGGCCCTGCTCCTCGGCGGCGCGATCCACTGGCAGCAGGGCTCGGAGAACATCGATCCGGCGGGCCGGGAGTCGGACCTCTTCCTCGCGATCGCCGAGGCGAGCTTCGAGGCAGACGGCTGGAACCTCTACGGCAGCTTCAACTACCGCTACACCGACCCAAGCTCCGAGGGAATCGAGGCGAACGACTTCGGTTTCGTTCTCCAAGGCGGTGCCTGGGTCGCCGAGCACGTCGAACTGTACTCACGGTTCGACATGACGATTCCGGATAGCGATCGACCGACCATGGGAGACGAGTTCAAGACCCTCACCGGCGGTGTCGCCTACTATCCCTTCCCGAGTTCGGACAACATCAAGTTCCTGGCCGAGGTGCTCTACATGTTCGACGCCCAGTCGGCCAGTATCGTGCAGCCCAGCCGGTTCACCGGCGTGGCCCCCAGTGACGAAGGCGACCAGTTGGTGCTCCGGTTCCAGGCCAATCTTCGATGGTAGAGGCGGACAGCATCGTGGAGCCCGACATCTTTTCCGGCGCGCGCCTTTCAACCCCACTTCGTATCTTGAATCGGAGGATTATCGTGAAGACCCCGACCACAACTCTTCTGCTCGCGGCGGTGCTCGTTGCTGCCACGGCATTGACTGCCACGACCGAGGCGCAGGACAACGCAAAGCCCTATCCCGAGTCTCTGCAGAACTGGGTGGACGGAGGCAAGTACATTAAGCACCGAGGCCTCGACGTCTTCGTCCATGCGTCAGGCAGGGCTCCGGTGAAGGGCCATGGCGTGCTGGTCGTGCACGGCTATCCCGGCTCCTCCTGGGACTTCTCGAACGTCGTCGCGAAAGTAG
>CAYWLF010000270.1:0-3691 GCA_964458875.1 uncultured Gemmatimonadota bacterium | reverse complement strand
CACCCCATCCCGGAACGGGAAGAACGCATCCGAGGCCATGACCAACCCCTCGAGATCGAATCCGGCCGTTGCAGCCTTGTGGGCCGCAAGGTGGACTGCATCCACTCGACTCATCTGGCCGGCTCCGATTCCCACTGCCCCTCCGTCGCGCGCCAGCAGGATCGCGTTCGACTTGACGGACTGAACCGCGGCCCATGCGAACGCCATGTCCTCCCACTCCCGATCCGAGGGTCCCCTGGCCGTGGCAGCTTGCGCCCCCTGAGCGCGTAGTTCCGCGGGCCTGGCCGGTGTCGGCGAGCCCTGGACCAGTACACCACCGATGACACCGCGCAGGTCCAGGCCCGGTGCCAGGTGCCCTGAATGACTTCCGAATCGACTCTCGTCTCCGGGTTCCAGGATTCTGATGTTCTGCTTGCGCCGCAGAATCTGAAGAGCCTCAGGCGCGTAGCCCGGAGCGACGAGGCACTCCACGAACAACCCGGACAACTCCTCCGCGACCGCCTCCGTCACGGGCTCGCTGAACACCACCGTCGAACCGAACGCCGAGACTGGATCACAGGCCAGGGCCTTTCGGTAGGCCTCCGCCGGGGACCGACCAACTGCGATACCGCACGGCGTCGTGTGCTTCAGGATAGCGCAGGCGGAAAGGTCCCCTCCCAGGAGCGGCGCGATAGCCAGCAGGGCACCGTCGAGATCGAGGATGTTGTTGTACGACAGTTCCTTTCCATGCAGCTGCCGTAGACCCGGAATGCCCACTGGAGGACTGGACGAGACCCGGTAGAAAGCGGCGGGCTGGTCGGGGTTCTCCCCGTAGCGAAGCGATTGAATCCGCGTCAGTGAGACCATGAGATCGCCCGGTAAGCCGTCAGTATCTCCCTCGTCTCTCGACCCGCGGAGGTAGCCGGCTACCGCTGAGTCGTAGGCAGCCGTATGTGCGAACACTTTCGTCGCCAGAGACCGACGGAACTCGTCCTGGTCGCCACCCTCGTCGATCGCTCCGATCAGGCCGTCGTAGTCCGAGGGATCGCAGACCGGCCACACGAAAGGATGGTTCTTGGCAGCCGCCCTGAGCATCGTCGGGCCACCGATGTCGATCTGCTCCAACGCTCCGGCTAGAGTCGTATCGGGGCGGGCTACCGTCTTCCGGAACGGGTACAGGTTTACCACTACGATTCCTACCGGCTGCAGGTCGTGCCGCTCCAGGTCACGGACGTCGCTCTCCACCGAGAGTCTCGCGAGCAGCCCGGCGTGGACGGCGGGGTGGAGCGTCTTGACCCGGCCTCCAAGGATCTCGGGAAAACCCGTATGTTCGGCGATACCCGTAACTGGAACGCCCGCCTCCCGGATCACGGTGGCCGTCCCACCGGTGGACAGGAGTGTCCAACCACGCGCGTGCAGGGACTCGGCCAGCTCGGCAACGCCCGTCTTGTCCGAAACGCTCAAAATGGCGTACGGCATTCCTCGCCTCTTTCAGTCGGTTGTATTGCTCGTGGGCATGGTGAATTCCTCGCCCGGGTACCACTCGTCCGCCCAGGTCACGTTCCCGCCCGCGCTCTGCTCGAATCTTCCCTCGGCGAAGGCTCGGACGGCGGCGGGAAGCAAGCGATGCTCGACCGCCAGGATCCGGGTTGCCAGGGCCTTGGCGTCGTCTCCCGATAGAACGGGGACTGGCCACTGAGCGATAATCGCACCATGGTCGTAGATCTCGTCCACGAAGTGCACGGTGGCTCCCGATACGCGAGCGCCACTCGCCACGACCGCCTCGTGCACCCGCCGGCCGTACATGCCCGGCCCGCCGAAGGACGGAAGGAGAGCCGGGTGGATGTTGATGATGCGCCCTCGAAACGATCTCACCACCGGGGCAGGAATCAACTTCAACCATCCCGCGAGTACGATCAGGCCAGCCCCGGCTGCCTCCAGCGTCTGCTGGAGCCATTCGCCCCCGTGGTCTGCCGACGGATGTACGTACGTGGGGATGTCGTGCCTCGAGGCCCTCTCCAACGCTCCGATCCCCGGTCTGCTTCCGATGACGCGAGCCACGTGAACGTCAATGCTCTCGTCTGCGTGGAGCCTATCGATGATGGCCTGAAGATTGGTACCCGACCCGGACGCGAGAACCGCTATTCCGAGTGATTCAGACATGCAGAACCTCTGTCCCACGCACGGTTAGGAATCGTCCTCCGAATCCAACTGAAGACCCCTGACGCCCGTCAGAAGGTCGGGTACTCGGGCCACATCCAAAGGTGCAGCGCCATCATACTCCCCCCCCTTCCCCGCCACCAGCATGCCCGACCCGTCCAGTGCTCGTGCCGGCTGGACATCGCGCGCCCGGTCTCCCACGTACAGACCGCCGGTCGTCTCGACCCCGAGAGTAACGGCGGCGACCAGGTAGAGGCCAAGGCCCGGCTTTCGACACTCGCACTCCTGAACGGGAGCGTGCGGGCAGAAATACGTGCCGTCGACGTGCGCCCCCTCTTCCGCCAGAAGGGCCAGCAGTCTCTCCTGTACGGCCTCGAAGGCCGCCACGTCGTAGTACCCCCGTCCGATTCCGGACTGGTTCGTAACGATGACTACCGGCACTCCCGCCTCATTGAGCAGGCGTACGGCCTCGGCAGCGCCGGGGAGCAACTCGACGTCGTCCGGATTGGCGACGTATCCCGTATCGCGGATCAGGGTCCCATCCCTGTCCAGAAAGACCGTGGTCGGTCGCGGCGACCTCAGGTTCACGAGCCGGAGGCTTCCACGGGGACCAAGAGTTCCAGCGCCACCGCCAGAGACCCTTGCTGTCCCTCGAGAACCGTTCGAAAATCCAGGAGAAACTCACCGTTCTCAATGCGCCCGATGACCGGTGGATCCTGCCGCCTCAGGATCGAATCGATATTCGCCGCATTCCCCGAGACGGCCCAGCCCGCGGAAGCCATCTCGAAACCCGGCGCCGACCCACCGCCAAGCACCGAACGCATCCGGGCGACGGAGACTCGCCCCACAACTGCCGGGCTCAGACGGTCGAGCGCCGCCCGGGCCCTCATCTCGACATCTTCCGCCGTCTCCGTGAGCATTCGAAGCACCGGTATGCCTTCCCGCGCACGATCGGGAGACAGATAGAGCCGGAGCGTGGCCTCAAGAGCCGCCAAGGTCATCTTGTCCACCCGGAACGCCCGCAAGAGCGGATTCGAGCGAAGCCGCTCGACGGTGGCGAGGCGACCGTGAACGATACCCGCCTGCGGTCCACCCAACAGCTTGTCTCCGCTCCAGGTGACCACATCGACCCCACAGGCGACGGAGGCCCTTACGGACGGCTCTGACAGGCCTGGAATCTGGTCTCCGAGCAGCCAACCGGATCCCAGATCGTGCATAACCGGCAGATCTGCCCAACGCCCGAGATCGACCAGGCTCTCCAGGGTTGCTTCCTCGACGAATCCCTCGACCCGGTAGTTCGACGGGTGGATCTTGAGAAGAAGACCGGTGGAGGGCGTGATCGCTCGCCGGTAGTCTTCCACTCGCGTTCGATTCGTGGTCCCGACGGCACGAAGAGAGGCTCCAGATCGCTCGATAACCTCGGGGATTCGGAATCCCCCCCCGATCTCGACCAGCTCCCCACGTGATACGGCGACCCCCCGCCCCAGCGCCACGGTGTTCAAGGCGAGGACGAGCGCCCCGGCCGCGTTGTTGACCACCAATCCTTCGGGAA
>CAYWLF010000269.1:0-3742 GCA_964458875.1 uncultured Gemmatimonadota bacterium | reverse complement strand
GTCCACGATCGGCCACTCGGAATGCCCCAACAGGCTCGACAGCTCGTCCCGCGTCGCCTCCCGCACCATGGCGAGCCACTCCTCATCAACTCGGTCGATCTTGTTCAGCGCCACTACGCCAGCCCGAATGCCAAGAAGACGCGCGATCGTCACATGCTCCCGGGTCTGCGGCATCGGTCCCTCGTCCGCCGCCACGACGAGGAGCAGGATGTCGACTCCCGTGGAGCCGACCAACATGTTCTTGACGAAGTCTTCGTGCCCGGGTACATCCACGATGCCCGCGTCCCCGGCCATCACCGACTCCAGCGGTGCGAACCCGATGTCGATGGTCAGGCCCCGCTCCCGTTCCTCCGCCCAACGATCGGTCTCAACGCCGGTAAGCGCCCGCACCAGGGACGTCTTACCGTGATCGACGTGTCCGGCGGTGCCCACGATCACCCCGTGGCTCACCGCACCTCCTCCGCAAGCAGAAAGTCAAGAGAGCGCAGACGAATACCCTCTGCCGCGTGATGACGAATGAAATCCACCAGCAAACGGACCTGCTGGCCGGAGGGGGGTAGCCCCTCCGGGTTCCCCGCGGCAAGCTGGCGCAGCTTCGCAAGTTCGTCGGGCGGAAGAACGCCTCCTCCCGGCAAACAGCGCCCGCAGACGAGAGAACCCTCGCGCACGTCCAACCGGCCCTCGCGCTCGGTGAGGACGTCTCCGCACCGGGAACAGCCGCTCAGATCTGGAGCGAATCCGAGCACTTCGACCAGGGACCAACTCGCCGCGAGGGCCGTGCCCGAGACCCTGCTGACTGGAGCGTCGAGAAGAGCGTCCAGTCCGCGCGTCAGGAGTTCGTACAATTCGGGATCACGCTCGGCCGGAGCCAGGCGGAGAACGAGCTCGCACAGAACACTGGCCGCCGCAAAACGTTGCAGGTCTCTACCGAGAGCCTGCCTTTCCCGCGTCAACTCGAAGTCCGAGAGGGTGTGGAGGTCTCGGTCAGGCTTGAAGTAGAAGGTGGCCGATCCATCGGCAAACGGCTCGAGAACTCCCGAGAGGCGACTGCGGGGACGCAGCGCTCCACGCGCCATCACGGACAGAGGACCATGATCCAGAGTCAGTAGACGCAGGATCTTGCTCGTGTCACTGTACGGATGGGTCTGCAGCACCACACTGCGCGTCGTAACGATCGGCACGCCGGCAAGCTACCGGGGAGATTCGGGGCCGGCAAACGAAACGCCACCCCGAGACCATGAGCGCCTCAAGGCAACGCCAGATCAGTGCTTCCGAAGCCCGAACTCACCTCGTCGATGAACCCGCCTTCTTCGTCCGCCAGCACGAGTCGCCCCGCTTCGGCGAAGCTGAACGTAACACACAGGATGCGGCCGTCTCTCAGGCCCGTGGCCGTCCAACAGTCCACGCGTCCGCCACCCTCGCCGGTCACCACGATCGGGTCCGCGGGTCCGCGCGCGAAAGCCCCGCTGCCCGGATTGTAGCGCAGGAGGTCCAGGGACTGGAAGTCCGAGGTGGTCGTAAGGTAGATAAGACCGTCCCGGCCCAATTCGAGCGCAACGCCGTTCGCCCCCAGGGCCACCGCTGAACCCACAGCACCGGTGTCCAGGTCGATCGTGAGGAGAGCACCGTCATTGGCCGGGAGGAAGGTCGTCGGGTCGAACGTACCCGCCACGAGGACCACCAGATTCCCAGCTGCCACCACCGCATCGGTGGGATTAAAGGCCGTTGGTGGCAGGTCGATCACGGCTTCTGCCGCTCCCGCCCGCGTGAGTACGACGATCCGACCCGGCCCCAGGGGCTGGTACGTCCCGCCGTCGTCGTCGATGTTCGCGTCCACCACGTAGAGACGCTCTCCAACCGGAACGACTCGCTCCACGAACGTCCCCACGCCAGTAGCGATTCGCTCGGCTTCCAGGTCGCCCGGACGGGCCCGGTAGACGACGTCACTCCCCCTGCCTCCCACCCAGGCGTTGCCCTGGGAGTCGAACGAGGCGGCGGAGGGGTTCGCCAGATCGGATTCCGGAGGCGGGAAGCGAGTCGTGCTCACGGTGCCCACGGCAAGGTCGACGAACAGGATGCGACTCCCACCGAAGCTGGACACCGTCGTCACCGCACGCCCGATCGTGAGGTCGAGAGCATCGCCGTCGAAACCTGCCCCCATATCGATGGGCGACCCGGCCATTGCCATGGACGCGCGCACCGAAAACGAAGCGAGCGTCTGACCCGTAGAATTGAGAACGAACACGTCCTCGCTCAACGGCGCCGCGGGCTCCGTCGCGGATTCGCCGCAGGCCACGAAGACGGCGGGCAGCGACAGGAAGAGGGCCCGGATCGTGAGCAGCTGCGTTCCGTTCACTGCGCGAGCCTCCCGGCCTCGATGCGAAACGTGAAATGGCGACCGGGCTCCGGGAAAAGCTCAATGAGCTCGTATCTCTGGTCCATGATGTTTTCGATCCTGGCGAACAGTCCGATTCGTACTGCTCCCGCGGCAACGTGGTGCCGCGCCGACAAGTCCACCGTAGTGAAACCGGGAAGAGAGCGTGTGGCCGCGAGACTCGTACTCCGAGATCCCGTGTACCGAACATCGACCCTGGCGCCGGTTGCTCCACTCCATGCCTCGAGGCTCAGTCGCCCGGCACTCCCGGGCTCATATGGCAGCGGATTTCGATTGCCTCCGAATCCGACCCGGCTCCTCTGGAGCGTGCCGGTCACCTGGGCCCTCCACCCAAGCCGGGCACTGGCGCGCGAAACCAATTCGATCTGCAGGTCCAGGCCCATCGCCCACAGCTCGTCGAGGTTCAGGGGGCTCCACAGAGCGACGGTGCTCGCCAACCACACGATGGGATTCTTCGTGCGTCGGGCCCAGGCGCTTGCTGAAGCATCCAGCCCGACATCGCCCGCTTCACTTCGCGCGCCTACCCCGAGTTCAGAGTCAAACGAGATGCGTTCGGCCTCGAGGTCGGGATTGGCCCGCAACTGGTACTGGGACGCGAAGTAGAGGTCGCCGAACGTCGGCAGCCGGAAGCCCTGCCCGACTCGGCCCCATACTCGAGTGCTCTCGTTGGGTAACCAGGAGGCAGCCAGTTCCGGACTCGCGGCAACTCTCGCCCCGGAGACATCCACGGAGATTGCCGGGTCCAGTCGAAAGCGTCCAGACATCAGGCCCGCCGCCAGGCGGCCACCAATCGTGGTTCGTCCGGGTGTCTCGTCGATCCCGTCCCCCCTGACTTCTTCCCTCGTGACTCGCCCGCCGAGTGTCAGCGGAATCGACGGCAGGCTCACGTCGCCAACCGCCCTGAACTCTTCCACCTCCTGTGATGACACGGTTTCCTGAGTGGAGGAGCGATACCCCAGTTGATGCCACCCGTAGCTGGCGGAGGCACGAGCGACCCGCTCATCGAACCCCGCAGCCATGATCCACGACCGATCCTCCGCACGAGCATCCGCGAACACACGGCTTCCCGCTCTGCCAGGGACGCCGCGCTCGGTACGATCGAACCGCAGACTCCCGAACACCGGACCCGACGAAGAATGCAGCACCCCGTGAAGGCTCGCCGCGTCAGCGTTGGCGCGCACCGCCGCAGCCCCCGCCTGCACGACGGGGTCGCGGAACGAAAAGTCGTTCTCCGCCCTCGCCGCCGAGAGAGATAATCCCAACCGGTAACCGGGTCTCGACGCGTCGGCCTGAACGTCGAGACCCATTTCCCCGAACGACCCCATCCGTATCCCGCCCGTCATTCCC
>CAYWLF010000268.1:0-3778 GCA_964458875.1 uncultured Gemmatimonadota bacterium | reverse complement strand
CCTGGTGGCGGTGATCGCCGCGGGCGCGTGTGAGCCGTCGGCTGCGGCGAGGCCGACGGGCTCGCCGGAGACCCGTCCGCAGCCTTCGAGCTGCCGCACGACGCGCGCAGCGTCCTCCGGCTCCTCGAACAGGCAATCCCAGGAAGAGCCGACGCGATCCGCGGCGCCGCAGTGCGCCCCGAGAGCCTCGCTCATCCAGACGATGCGCTGGGAGCCGTCGGGCAGGTATTCCTGACCGGAATTAGGAACGTCCGAACGGCCTTGTGGGGCAAGCTGGTTCCCGCGAGCATCCCGATGGAATCGCACGAACTGGTGAGCGAAGTGGATGGGGTGGAGTTGCGCGACCCGATCCCTGAAGGCAGCCGCTACGCGCCGGCCAGCGAGCGGGCTCCTCGCAAGGGATCCCGAACGTTTCGAGTCCTTCGCCGTCTCAAGCGTCGGGTCGGCGGACTCAGGGCTCGCTTCGATACGGACTCCGGCTGAACCCTATCAAGAACAAAAAAAGCGGGCCGCCTCCGAAGAGACGGCCCGCGCAGCCGCTTGGGCTGTGTTACGATCTAGGTTACGACAGTCACGTTCTCAGCCGCCGGGCCCTTCTGACCCTGCACGACGTCGAACTCGACGATGTCACCCTCTTTGAGAGACTTGAAGCCCTCAGCCTGGATCGCGGAGTGATGCACGAAGCAATCCTTGCCGCCATCCTCCAGCGTGATGAAGCCGAAGCCCTTCTCGTCGCTGAACCACTTGACCGTTCCCTTGGTACGCATGTTGTCCTGCTCCTGGTGTTTTGTTGCCAAGGTCGGAGTCCGGACAATCCGTACCACCCGACTTATTGACACTCTCGCGGCATTCCCCCGCGCGGGATCGTGGCGTTAGCCACAAAAAAAGGGCGACCTGTTCGAACAGGTCCCCCAAAGAAAAACCGTTGTTCTGTCTAATCCATTGCCGCACTGCTCAAGTCGTGCTTGTCTGGTTCGGAGAGAAATATGGGCGATGTGGGGGGTGAAGTCAAGCTCCGACCGTGGCGAAGGGAAAGCGAGGGCCCGTAGGTTGGGCCGATGAACAACGCAGAAGGGCAACGAACAGGCGCGTCGATTCCCGGTATCAAGGGCTTTCTGGCGGCATTGCGAGAGGATTGGCAGTCGTTGTGGGGCCGGCCGGAAGACAGGCTGGCGGCCAAGGTCCTGATCGCATCGGTGCTTCTCCTGGTCGTATACGCGATGTGGGGCCGGCCATTCTTCATCAACGCCAACCTCCCCGCGGTCGCCGCCTGGCTGGGTTGGGATGCGGGTCACGAGTTCTATTCCGCCCTGCCCTACATGTACTGGGGCGTTTCGAGCGTTCTCATCCGTATTCTGCTCCCCCTCCTGGTGATCGTCCTGTGGATCAGGGGCCGACCCTCGGATTTCGGGTATCGCCTGCGCGGCGTGACATCGCACGCCTGGCTGTATCTCCTGATGTTCGTGGTCATGCTCCCTCTCCTGGTTGCGGCGAGCTACATGCCGGCTTTCCAGGCCAAGTACCCGATGTACGAAGGCGCCGCCCGGAGCTTGACGCACTTCGGCCTGTGGGAACTGGCCTACGGGATCCAGTTCCTCGGCGTGGAGGGCTTCTTTCGGGGATTCATGACGTTCGGGCTTTACCCCCGCTTCGGGTACCTCAGCCTGTTCATCATGGTGATACCGTACGCCCTGGTGCACGTGGGAAAACCGCCGATCGAGGTGTTCATGGCCGTGCCGGCCGGTCTACTGCTCGGCTATGTGGCGCTGAAGACCCGCAGCTGGGTGTTCGGGGCTCTCCTCCACTGGGCCGTCGGGCTCACGATGGACACCCTGGCGATCTGGCACGCGGGCGGATTCAGGCCGTGACCGGATCGTGCGCATCCCGGTACAGCCGCTTCATCAGCTGAATCTGTCCGGTGTGGTAGACATCATGGGTCGCCACCCCGAACAGCAGGTCCAGGGCCCGGTATTCGCCTTTCGCGTCCCGGTGGTCGAGCTGATCCGCTGTGAGATCCATGGCCACCCGGACAAGCGCCTCGTGCTCCTGGCGCAGAAGTGCCCTGTCCGCTTTCCAGGCTCGGGCATCGCGTACCCCCGGCATCTGCGGCCAGTTGGACGGCGATCGCGGAAAGGCTCCCCGCGGAACCGAATCGTCGAGGCGCCGGCGGACGGCGTACTTCCAGTATGCCGCGTGAAGGGCCAGTTCCCAGATGCTGTGCCTGCCCGCGCCTGGCTTCCAGGCGGCCTGCTCGGGCCCGACCCCTCGCAGCGAACCGAGAACCGTAGCCCCTCCGTACCACAGCCTAGTGCCGGCCGGAGGGTCGAGCAGGTGCATGACTTCGGCGAGACGAGGTTCGGTCATCGGTCAGTCTCCCGTGGAACGATTGGATCGCACCCCTACCCGTACCACAAGATGCGCGATCGTAGATCTTTGTCGATATGTTGAGTGGGTGAACTCCCTGTTGAAGATCCTCCTGTTCGGCGTGGTCGGTCTCCTCGGCTACCTGGGGCTCGCATTCGCTCTCCAGCGCTCGGTGCTCTTCCCCCGCCCCCCGCGGCCGGATCGAGCGGCGGCCGAAGGGAGGACGGACGTGGACGTCGCGTGGTTGGGGCCCGGGCGCCTGGTCGAGGCATGGTACCTGACCCCCATCGGGGTCAGCGACGCCCGACCCGCCCCCGTCATCGTATTCACGCACGGCAACGGGGAGCTGATCGATTACTGGCTGGACGAGTTCGAAATGCTGCGGGCCTCGGGTCTCGGAGTCCTGTTGGTAGAGTACCCGGGCTACGGTCGATCGGGTGGCAGCCCGTCAGAGGCCTCGATCGCGCAAACCATGACGGACGCGTACGACTACCTGGTGTCGCGATCGGATGTCGACGCGAAGCGTATCGTGGCCTACGGCCGATCGGTCGGCGGCGGAGCGGCCGGAGCCCTCGTCCGCCGGAGACCCGTCGCCGCACTGGTCCTCGAATCTTCCTTCACGAGTGTTCGCCGGATGGCCCGCCGCCACGGACTGTTCGGACCTCTGGTGCGCGATCCGTTCGATACGATCAGCGCCGTGGCCGGTTTCGAGGGACCTGTCCTCGTCATCCACGGTCGCGACGATCGGCTGATCCCGCCGGCCCACGGACGCGCGCTGGCGGAAGGGGCCAGGGACGGCGAACTGGTGCTCCTCGACTGCGGGCACAACGACTGCCCACGACCGTGGCAGGAAGTACGGATGTTCCTCGCAGGGCAGGGAATCCTGGAAACTCCGGCCGGTGCCTCGCCCTGAACCGAGCCGCTCGCTCCGCTACCCCCTACAATCCTGCGCTGAAATAGTAGTCAGCACTCAACGTGGTCAACCGGTATCCGGACGCCGCATCGGCGGACTCGTCGTCGGTCTCGTCGATGAATCCGCCGATCGCCGTTGCGGACAGGCCGAAACGAAGCCCCTCGGCCTCGGTTTGGACGGTAAGCACCTCGACCGGCAACTGCGTGCCCGGAGGCTGAGATCGTGCGTACTCGAGCGCCCGCTCGATGAGCGGCATGAGTTCCAGCGACAGCAACTCTACGTCATCCTGCAGCATGACGATCGCGAGCCGCTCCGCGTCGTACGCGAACCGGAAAGGCGAGTCCTCGATCCGCACCGTGTCGCCGACAGTGTTCCGATTCCGCAACACGTAGTCGTAGCCGGAAATGCGCAGAGGCGGAGCGTCCTGTTCGACGAAGAAGTTGAAGCCCTCGCCCTCGCCCGGAGTCCACGATTCGACGTAGTCGACACCGAGTTCGGCGG
>CAYWLF010000267.1:0-3787 GCA_964458875.1 uncultured Gemmatimonadota bacterium | reverse complement strand
GTTCTACCGGGCTTTTTCGGTGGCCACGGTCCACGACTTCTTCAACTTCATGGCCGTGGCCGTGTTGCTTCCGCTCGAGATGGCCACCGGCTACCTGCAGAAGACAGCGACGTGGATAGCGTCCTCCCTGACCGGTTTCGGAGGCGTCGATTACGACAGCCCGATCAAGGGGGCGCTGAAGGCTTCCCTCAAGCCGATCAAGGCGTTGTTTCACGCCGTCTCAGATTCGGAGCGCTTGCAGGCCGTACTACTGATCCTCGTGTCAGGGCTGCTCATCTACTTCGCCCTGCTGTTTCTGGTGAAGGTGATGCGGGGCGCGATGAGTTCACGGGTCGAGACCATGGTGTCACGCGGACTCTACACGTCGCCTGTGGTGGCCATGATTCTGGGGGTGGTGGTCACGGTTATGGTTCAATCCAGCTCGATCACCACGTCTCTATTGGTGCCTCTGGCCGGTGCGGGCTTGATCACGCTCCAGCAGGCTTTCCCGATCACCATCGGGGCGAACATTGGCACGACCGTAACCGCGTTCCTGGCGGCCCTGGCCGTCACGGGGCCGAACGCAATCGCGGGGGTGACGATCGCCGTGGTTCACCTTCTGTTCAACGTAAGCGCTACCACGCTGATCTACCCCGTCAAACGGATACGGGAGATCCCGCTCAACGCGGCGCGGCGGCTGGCCCGTATTGCGGTCCGGTCGAAGGCGCTCGCGATCGCTTACATCCTGATACTGTTCTATGGTCTACCCGCCCTGTTCGCCGTATTGGACCGGGTGTTGTGATCGGAGGTTACTGATGCTCAAGGAACTACTCAGCATCTTCCGCGCCGGCGAGCCGTTGGCCGAAATGGGAGCGAAATTCTCGAAAATGCTGGGACTGACGTATGACATGACCATCCAGGCGGGAGAGGTCTTCTTCTCAGAGTCCCTGCAGGCGGATGCGCGAACGGTGGTCTACAAGACCGACGTTAGGGTCAACAAGCTGGAGAGGAAAATCCGCAAGCAGGTCATCGCACATCTTTCGCTCGCGTCGGGGCGGTCTTCGGTGCCCTACTGCCTGCTGCTGATGAGCCTGGTGAAGGACGTCGAGCGCATCGGTGACTACGCCAAGAACCTCTCGGAGGCTCGCGACTACCATCCGGACGCTCTCCCCGACGACCAGATCATCCATGAGATGAGAGAGATCCGAAGCGAGATCGAGAGCGGATTCGCGGAAATCGGTGCCGTGTTCGAAAGGTCTGACCACGAGCGTGCCGTAGAGTTGATCCGCGAAGGCCGGGACCTGACCCGTCGGTGTGACGCGGTCGTCGGGCGGGTGGCGCGCAGCGACTACTCTGCATCCACCGCGACGTGCGTCGTGATGGGGGCGCGGTTCTACAAGCGTATCGCGGCGCATGTGTTGAACGTTCTGTCGAGCGTGGTCATGCCGCTGCACAAGCTCGACTACTACGACGAGAAGAGGCTCGCGGAGGTCGCTCCAGAGGAGTGATCCGGGCTCAGGGGTAAAGCAGGTATCGCGATCGAGTCTTCTGGAAACGATCGCGCTCCTCGGCCCAGCCGCTGACGATGTCATCGACGTCGTCCTCGGAATCCACCGCGATCCGGAGTCGATCCGTGCCCGCCAGCCGATCGAAGGCCGCGGGCCTCCATTCCCAGTCGGTACCAGCGACTTTCCTGATTTCAACGAGCAGCGCCACGGCAGTCCTCGTCGGGTCGTAGAGACTCCGGTCGGTAACGCGAAGCCGGATTCCCCGCACAGGCACACCCTCGTACTTCCTGTCCCCTGCCCCGTGCGGGGTGAAGTCCACCGACGCCAGGTGCACCCCGGGTAGTTCGGCCTCTGACAGGCGAACGAGTACGGCCTCAGCGTCCAGCCAGGGCGCCCCGAGCTGCTGAAACGGACGGTCAGTTCCACGACCCACGGACAGGTTCGTCCCCTCGAACAGACAGGTGCCCGGGTAATGCGAGGCGCTCTCGATGGTCGGCATGTTGGGCGATGTCGGAATCCATGGCAGGCCGGTCTCCGTGGCCCACTCCGAACGCCGCCAGCCACTTGCGGGGATCACTCGCAGCCGCGCTCCAATCGAGAACTCCTCATTGAGCATCAAAGCGAGCTCACCCGCCGTCATTCCATGGCGCATGGCGACAGGAAAGAGCCCCACAAAGGAGGCGAACGCCGGATCCAGTACATTGCCCTGCACCAGCTTACCGCCGATCGGATTCGGTCGATCCGCGACCACGAACAGCAGACCGGCCACCGCGGCCGCTTCCATCGCCCGGGCCATGGTCGACACATACGTGTAGTAACGCGCTCCGATATCCTGGACATCGAACACCAGGGCGTCGAGATCCTCCAGAACAGCAGAATCGGGTGCAAGGCGCTCACCATACAGCGAGTAGACCGGAAGCCCGGAGGCCAGGTCGTCAGTATCAGGGATCGTTTCGCCCGGCCCCGCGCTGCCCCGCAGTCCATGTTCCGGCGCCAGCAGCGCGACGACTTCGATCCCGGCCTCGAGCAGCAGGGCCGCGGACGGCCGGCCGTCCCGGGTCATTCCAGTATGATTGGTAATCAGCCCTACACGAAGCCCCGCCAGCACCGCCGAGGAGTCGGCAGCAAGCACTTCGATTCCGGGCTGCACGGGGTCGGGAGAAGGCGTCCCCGGGCCGCACGCCAGGACCATCGCCGGCAGGCCGCATGAGATCAGGACGACCTTCATGGCCCGTCGGGGCCGAACCTGTTTGTGACGCGCGCGCATCATTAGCTTTCTACTCGATTCTCCGACACCACGGGGCATCCCTGGACCGCGTTTCGAGGTAAACCGACATGACGGCATCCCGATGGGCAAGTCTGAGTCAATCGTTGCTGCTGCTCATCCTGGTCTGCACAACGACCGGGTGCGACGGGGAGGCAGCCACAGAGTACGCGGACCGGGTCGAGATTCGCCGAACTTCCTTCGGAGTCCCTCACATCCTGGCGGACGACCTCGGGGCCATGGCCTACGGGCTCGGGTGGGCCCACATGGAAGACTACGGCCATCTGGTGGTCGAACGTCTGACCATGGTCCGAGGCGAACTCGCGCTCTTCAAGGGCGAGGACTACGTCGACTCTGATTTCTGGTGGCGGCGCCGGTACCAGCAGGCCGTCCGGGAGTACCCGAATCTCGCTGCGGATACACGTGATATCTATGAGGGCTATGTGGCCGCGGTGAACCGGTTTATCGATTTGAATCCCGAACGGGTTCCAGAATGGGCCGCGGGCCGGTTCACGGGTGTGGACATCGCGGCGCACTGGGTGGACGAGACCCTGGATGGCGCCACGCGGCGGTTCCTCGGCAGCCGGGCAACGCGCCAGGCCGCACGGGACTCCGCGGCCGCCTCCGGCGACGGGTCCAACGCGTGGGCGATCGGACCCTCCCGGACCGCAAACGGCAACGCGATCCTGGTGCGCAATCCGCACCTCTCATGGGGCGCCGGCCGCTACAGTGTGTACTACGAGGCGCACATCACGGTACCGGGAGTGATCGATTTCTACGGCGATTTCCGGGTCGGCTATCCCATGTATTTTAACGGCGGATTCAACGAGACCCTGGGCTGGGCCACCACCAATAACTCGCCGGATGTCGAGGAGTTCTACGCCCTCGCCGTCGACCCCGACGATCCTGGCGCCTATCTACTGGACGGAGAGTCCCTTCCTATTCAGACCACCGAGTTTCAGGTCAAGATCACCAGCTCGTCCGGTCTTGAGACTGTCACTCGAGAGTTCCACGACACGGAGGTCGGACCGGTCGT
>CAYWLF010000266.1:0-3803 GCA_964458875.1 uncultured Gemmatimonadota bacterium | reverse complement strand
AAACTCGAGTCCAGCTTCGATCCGTCGGTCAGCCATACCGTGTAGTGGACTCCCATCTGGTCGCCCGGTGCCGCCTGGGGGCCCTCGCCCTCCTGCAGAACCTGGACATACAGGCCGCTTTCCTGCTGGCGCATCGACTCGAGGTCGACCGCGAGAGCCTCAGCATACGTGACGTCGGTCGGAGCGTGTCCGTCGGTCTGCTGGGATACCCCGACCTCAGCCACCGGAGTCGGGTCGGCGTCAACCTGGTCCGCCGTGTCGCCATTGCCGGCGCAACCGGTGAGCAGCAGGGCCAACCATGCCATTCGCTTCATGTTCTGCCTCTTCGAAACGGGGATCATCAGCGTCGTTCAGGCGCGCTGTCGAGCGGCCGATCATAACACACTTCGGTGTCTGGCGCCCCACCACGGGCGGACTATATTGCGCGCCCAATACGACAGAAGGAGGCGGCGTGAATCCGACGGACGACATGACCCTGGAAGGGCCGGCCGCGGCTCGCTATGCCCGGCGCGGCCTGGCGATCCTCGGAGTGATCGCGCTTCACCTGGCTGTCTACTACACGGTCACCCGGATCAACAGCAACCGTCCGCCCGAGGCCCTCAACGATCCGTCCATCGCCCTGGACGACAGGATTCCACTGCTCGGATGGACCTGGGTGTTCTACTGGGCGGCCTATCCGTACCTGACACTCGGAGCGTGGCTCGTCGTATCCTCGATGCGAGAGGTGGACTTCAAGAGAGCCATCAAGGCCTTCGTCGTCATCACGCTGATCGGGGGTGCGGTTCAGCTGCTGTATCCGGTGGCCGCCCCGTGGACGTCCGAGGCGCACGCGATGCAGACACGCATGCACGACTCGGCGTTCACGCGACCGTATGCGTGCCTGCCATCCATGCACGTCGCCTACAGTGTGATCACGGGTTTCATGGGGGCCATGATCGCCCGCTCGTTCGGTCTGCGGTGGTTCCATATCCTGCTGGCCGCCGGCGTCGCCGTGTCCACGCTGACGCTGAAGGAGCACTACGTGGCCGACGCGGTCGCGGGGATCGTTCTCGGCCTCGGTGGAGGCCTCTGGTGGTGGCGTGGCGCCTTGGCCCGAAGGGGAAGGGAGATGCCGGCCGCGTAGGGACCGGTGTTCAGGGCCGGGGAGGCACACCGGCGGCGTCATCCGAATCCCAGCCGAGCGTCCGCTTGAGGATACGACGCGCGTGGTAGGGCACCCCGGCGAGTTCTACCTCGATCTCGCCGGCCGCCATCTCCTCCCTGAACTCCCGCAGCATCATGGCGCCCGACAGGTCGATGCGCCCCAGTCCGCCCAGGTGCAGAACGATGCGGTCCACGTCGTGTCCCTCTTCCAGTTCGTGCATGAAGCTTCGTTGCATCTGGGGCGCCGATCCGAACCACAGGACACCGCGTGGAGCGAGGTGGAAGGTCGAGTCCTCCAGCCACGAGTCGCACCGGACCCGCATCTCCCGCCAGGCATGGATCCCCAGCGACAACAGGATGCCGATGACTACGGCCAGGTCGATGCGCGGCGCCAGGATCAGCGTGAGCGCGCACGTGGTCCAGGCGGCCAGCGCCTGCGGCTTCGACAGGCGCCACAGACGGGCGAGCGTGGGCAATCGAATGAGGCCGAGGACGGCGGCGATCACGATGCCGCTCAGTACGGCGCGCGGCAGGGGAGCCAGGATTCCGGCGACGGGCAGGAACAACAAGACTGCCAGACCGGTAATGGCCCCGCTCCAGCGCGAGCGGGCGCCGGCCAGGTGATTCAGGCTCGAGCGGCCGAAGGAGCCCCCGACGGGGAAACCGCTCGACAGGGCCGCTGCCACGTTCGCCACGCCCTGGCTGATGAACTCGCGGTCGGGATCCCAGGGCTTCCGGTCCATGACGGCGAAAGTGCGTGAAATGGAGGCGGCCTCCGCGAACCCGACGAGGGCGATCACACCACCCGGGATCACCAGCAACGGCAATTGCGACCAGGGCACATCGCGGGGCACCGGCGGTAGGCCGGCGGGCACATCGCCCACGATCGCGCCGGAGTACCCGGTGAGCACCGAGAATCCAATGCCGATGAGGGTGGCGAACAGCACGCCCGGCACCAGCGGGTGGACCCTTCGTCCCCCCAGGATCAACACCCCCGTCACCATGGCCAGTACGACGGAGGCGGCCTCCCACTCGCCCGGGTGGGACAGTGCCCACCAGGCACGCGGGATCAACCCCTCGGTGGGTGGAGAGACGCCGAGCGCCCCCGGAAGCTGGCTCCCGAGGATCAGGAGCGCCGCGGCGATCGTGAATCCCTGCAGGACGGGCCGGGACATCAGGTACGAGATCCGCCCTTCCTTCACCACGCCCACGATGATCCTGGCGACGCCCACCACCAGCGCGAGCAGCGCCGCGAGCGCGATATACATCTGGCTTCCGGGCGTCGCCAGGACCGAAAGCGCGCCCAGTGTCAGCAGGGACGTCAGCGCTACGGGTCCCGTCTGCAGGTAGGGGGACGAGGCGAAGAACGCCGCCACGATCGGGGGCAACGCAGCTGCGTACAGACCGTAATGGGCCGGAAGTCCGGCCAGGTCGGCGTACGCCATCGACTGCGGGACCAGGACCAGGGCCACACTGACCCCGGCCACGATGTCACGCCTCGAGAATCCAGGCAGGACCGACTGACGCGTATCCGTCAGCCCATCCCCTTGCGGGCGAGGATCGAGGCTACGAGCACCCGATGCACCGGGTGTGGTCGATGACCTTGGCCCCCGCGGCCGTCTGCTCGTGCGGCGCCGTCGCGGTTGGTTGAGGCATGGGGTCTCGAGATGTTGCGCCGCACCGAACATGTCCGTGCGGCGTTGTGACGGGTCGAGTTCCAGGTCTGGGAGGGCCGGGAACCGTTCGTGCTTCGAACCGACCGGCGTATATTATGGGCCTCGGGTCACCACCGCCAAGCCGGGCACGCGACGAGGGAGAAAATGAGCCAGCCGACGGAGGGAATTCAGGTCCGGATCACGCACATCCTCACTTCTCCGGGACACGACTTCAAGGGACGTCACGGCCAGGACCGCCTGCACAACGGGACCCGGGCACACGAGAGCGTCGTGTGTGAAACGGGACGAGGGTTGCGTGGCGATCGCTACGCGGTGAAGGAAGAAGGGCACAAGGGCCAGGTGACGTTCCTCAATGGCGAGGTGCTCCGGGAGGTGGGAGAGGCGCTCGGATTGGATGAGGTACCTCCGGACGCCTTCAGGCGCAACGTGATCCTCGAGGGCGTGGACGTGAACGAGCTGATCGGGTGGGAGTTCACGCTCGGGGGCGTGCGGTTCGAGGGAACGGAGGCCTGCACGCCGTGTCACTGGATGGACGTGGCGCTGGAGGCAGGGGCGATGGACTTGCTGAAAGGGAAGGGCGGGCTGCGTGCCAGGATCCTGGAGACTGGAATCCTCCGTACGGGCCCGACGGAACTCGTGCTCGCGTCCGATCGCTGACTGCGACCGGGCCGTATCAAGAGGAGAACCCATGTTGAAGCTCATCTGCCTTCGGACCTGAGGGACCTGCCGCAAGGCGGTCGCCTTGCTGGAACAGAATGGCATCGAGTACGAGTACCGCGACTACAAGAAGGATCCCCTGACCGAAGCCGAGATCCGGTTCGTGCTTGCCGGCCTGCGAGTCGCGCCTAGGGACGTGCTCAGGAAGCGCGACCGCGCGTACCGGGAGCTTGGGCTGACAGGGGCCGAAGGGGAGGCGCAGTTAGTCGCCCTCATGGCATCGCACCCGACGTTGTTGGAGCGCCCGATCGGTATCCTCGGAGAGAG
>CAYWLF010000265.1:0-3820 GCA_964458875.1 uncultured Gemmatimonadota bacterium | reverse complement strand
TGACCAAGGTGCAGCGAGTGATCCGCGAGTTCCCCGAAGCCCGGGTCGTGGTGGAGGGCCATACGGACTCGCAGGGTAACGAGTCCCTGAACCAGAGTCTGAGCCGCCGCCGCGCCATAGCGATTCGTGAGTACCTGCTGTCGAACATCGCGATGAGCGCCGATCGGATCACGGCGGTCGGGTACGGCGAGTCGCGGCCCGTGGCGCCGAATAACACGGAGGCCGGCCGGACCCGGAACCGCCGCATCGAGATTACGCTCACGTTCGGCGGGACCTGAGCTTCCGAGCTGGACGTTACTTCCCGGATGGAGAGCAGAAACGCCCAACGGTGGTTGTGTACCTGGAGGCAACACGATGAGCGCGAACCGCACGTATTTGCTCCTTCTCGTCCTCGTCCTTGTGGCGTCCGCCTGCTCCGCGCCCGACGCGAGAGAAGAGGCGCCTCGACCCTTGTCCGGGATTCGACTCCAGCCGCAGGAAAGCGGAACTGACGTCCTGCTTCAGGCCGTCAGCGCCGTGGACGAGAACGTGGTGTGGGTCAGCGGCCACGGCGGCACGTGGGCTCGCACCCTCGACGGGGGTGCGACGTGGACGGCGCATGTGATGCCCGACGCGGACACCCTCCAGTTTCGCGACGTATTCGCTCTCGATTCCGAGCGGGCCTGGCTCCTGAGCGCCGGATCGGGAGAGTTGTCCCGCATCTACCGCACGCAGGACGGCGGAGACACCTGGGAGCTTCAGTTCCTCAATCCGGAGCCGGACGGCTTCTACGATTGCCTCGAATTCCGGGATGCTGCGCACGGAATAGTGTACGGCGACGCCGTGGACGGCGAGTTGCGCATCCTCCGCACCCGGGACGGGGGAGAGACGTGGGAGTACACGCGCTCCCTCGATATCCCACCGGCGCTAGCGGGAGAAGGTGGGTTCGCGGCCAGCGGAACGTGTGTCGCCCTGGGTCCCGCCGGGCGAGCCTGGATCGGCACGGGAGCGGCTGACACGGCGCGCGTTCTCGCAACGCTCGACGACGGGCGAACCTGGACCGCGGTCCCGGCACCGCTCCCGGCGGGCGAGGCTGCCGGCATCTTCACGCTTGCCTTCCGCGATTCCCTGCACGGGGTGATCCTCGGCGGAGACTTGTCCCGGCCCGAGGAGCACACCGACAACGTGGCCCTCACATCGGACGGCGGTGCAAGCTGGCGCCTGGCTGGCAGGCCCGTTCTGGCCGGGGCCGTGTACGGCGCCGCCTATGTGCCCGGCTCTCCGACACCGACCCTGGTAGCCGTCGGTCCGAACGGTGCGGACTGGTCGGTCGACGAGGGGCTGACGTGGACGTCCGCTGATACGGTCAGCTACTGGGGGCTCGACATCGCCTCTCCGGCGGCCGGTTGGCTCGTCGGACCGGACGGAAGGATCGTGCGCATTTCCTTCGAATAGGCTGTTTTCCAGCCGCTCGATCGGAATCGATCGAAACCGTCGAGGGTCCAATCTCGTAAGGAGAGCCAACGATCGGACGGCTCGCGTTGTCCAAACGTTTAGAAGGTGACGAAGGGCCGTCGCCACGCCCGCGGGGGACCGAAGCGGAGGGGTGGAATGATGATCGGGCGAGTCGAAATATCAGAGATCCTGGGAATGGCCGGCACCTGTGCGGCCCTGCTGTTCGCCGGATTCAGCGTGGAGACCCTGGAAGGGACGGTCCCGGCCTGGGCCGCAACCGTGGAGGTTCGCGCCCCGGACGTGCCGGCTGCCGTGGAGATGCCGGACGAGATTCGGCTCGAGCTACCGCACCTGGAGCGCCCGGTGCACCCGGCGCCGCCGCCGATAGCCCTCGAACCGCTGTTGGACCTGGAGGTGCGTTCGTCCGCGTGCGGCTGCCGTCAGGTCATCTCGTGACCCTGTCGATCCCCGCATCCAGGGACGTCTAGGCGCGCCGGCTCCCGCTGGGTTCGCCCGCGGCCGGCGCGTCCGTCAGCCTCCCGTACATGTCGGGTCTGCGATCCGCCAGGTAATCGTACTCGTACTCCCCGTCCACCTCGACTACCCGGGTCGCATCGGCCCCCTCCATATCGAACTCGACGTGCAGGAAGCCCGGACCATCCTCGATCTCGGCCAGCATCTCGCCGCTGGGGTCGGCCGCCATGCTGCCCCCGTGGAACGCGACGCCCTCCTCGACGCCGACTCGATTCACGGCCAGGTAATTGATGTGGTTCTCGTAGGCTCGGATCCGTACCTGCTCCCGCTTCAGTCTCAGGTTGGGCCAGTTCGTGGAAAGCACGATGAGCTGGGCGCCCGCGAGCTTCAGGGCCCTGCCGGTCTCCGGAAACGACCCGTCATAGCAGATGTTGAGACCGATCCGGCCGAGCGGTGTCTCGAACACCGGGGGAGGCCGTGAACCCGGGGTGGTGAAACGGTCCACTCCCAGGCACAACGTGTGAAGCTTGCGGTAGTGACCGGCCAGACCATCCGGACCGACGAGGAACAGCGAGTTGTGCAGAAGGTCTTCGGCGCGCTCGATCGCCCCGACGACGGTCCACGCGCCTGTCTTCCGGCAAACGTCAGCCACCTCGGAAAGTTCAGGTCCGGTCGCGCCGATGGCCGCATCCCGGGCGGAGTCCTTGTCGTGGAACACGTACCCGGTAATCGAGGCCTCGGGAAACACGACAAGGCGAGCCCCCTCGCCGGTCGCCGCCTCGATGGCCTTTCGAGTGATTCTAACGTTGGCTTGAGATTCTCCCCGACGAGGCGCCATCTGCACCCCGCAGACCGAGAGCATCAGTCCTCGGAGAGCGTCGCGATGAGCGCCAGGGCCGCGCCGGCCAGCAGGGCGCCAACCGCCAGGCCGAGCCCCACCCAACGTCCGGCTTCGGCCTCCGGCAGCCGCCGGCCCCTGTGCCAGGGACGCGCGATCTCGTCCTTCAGGGCCTGCGCCCGATTCCGTACCGCCCAGGTCGCCAGCCGGGCGAGGCCTTCCTCGTCTTCTCTCTTCCTCGTCATGTGATCATCCGGTGGAGGGCATGGATCCGACGAAGTCCTCTCCACCATCCACTCGAATGACATTTCCGGTCATCCATGCCGTGCCCTCGGCCGCCAGCGCGACCATGCAGCGGGCCACGTCCTCAGGCGTGGTGAGTCTGCCGTACGGATTCTGCTGACGGGCTTCCTCGATCATGTGCTGTGCACCCGGGATCTTCCGGAGCGCGGGCGTATCCGTCACCCCGGCCCGGATCGAGTTGGCCGTGATCCCGTGGGACGCCAGTTCGAGTGCCAATTGCCGACAGTGGGACTCGAGGGAGGCCTTGGCGGCGGACACGGCACCGTACGAGGGAATGACGCGGTCGCCGCCCGAGCTCGTCATGGCGTATATGCGGCCACCCTGTCCCATCAGGCCGCGACGCACCAGGCCCTGGGCCCAGTACACCAGCGAATGGGCCATGACGGTGAGCGTCATGTCCATCTGCTCCATCGTCATCGAGCCCGCATCGTCCGCGGCCACGAAAGGCCTCAGTGTGCCGAAAGCGAGCGAGTGCAGCAGTACGCGCACCGAGCCGGGTCCAACCTCGGCGGCGATCTCGTCCAGCACCTGGTCGCGTTTCTCCGGGCTGGCGGCGTTGATGTTGAAGAACCTGGCACGCACGCCTTCGGCCTCGATGGCCGCCAGGATCTCTTCGACACGCGCCAATCCGGCTCGCCGATCCAGGTGAACGCCGAAGACGACGTAGCCCGCTCGGGCGAATTCGAGCGCCGCGGCCTCACCGAAACCGCTGGACGCCCCCAGGATCAGAGCTGACTTCGCTCCGCTGTCACTCAATGCACCCTCCCCGGA
>CAYWLF010000264.1:0-3875 GCA_964458875.1 uncultured Gemmatimonadota bacterium | reverse complement strand
AGTCGTTCATCCCGATCCGGATCAACAGCGCCGGCGTGATGCCGATCATCTTCGCGCAGGCCATCATCATCGTGCCCGGGACCCTGTACTCGTTCACGGGCGGGCAGGGAGCCTCCGGCTTCCTGTACGACCTGAGTCAGATCTTCGCCCCGGGCTCCATGTGGTACTACGTCACGTACGCCGCGCTGATCATCGTGTTCACATACGTGTACACCGCGATCATCTTCAACCCGGTCGACCTGGCGGAGAACCTGAAGAAGCAGGGTGGTTTCATTCCGGGTGTGAAGCCAGGCGCGCAGACCGCCGAGTATATCGATCGTGTCCTGACGCGGGTAACGCTTCCGGGCTCGATCTATCTGGCCGTGATCGCGATCCTTCCGTTCTGGATTTTCGCGGCTTTCGATATCCAGACATTCTTCTTCGGCGGCACCTCACTGCTGATCGTGGTGGGCGTGGGGCTGGATACGGTTCAGCAGATGCAGCAGCACCTGCTGCTCCGGCAGTATGAAGGATTCATGAAGAAGGGGCGGGTGAAGTACAGGGGCCGCCAGAAATACATGTGACGGACAGGACTCAGGAGTCCCGGACGTGAGGCTCTTAATCATGGGTCCCCCGGGGGCCGGAAAAGGCACCCAGGGGGAATTGCTGGCCAACCGGCTGGGGATACCGCGTTACTCAACGGGCGACATTCTGAGGCAGGCGCTTCGGGATCGTACCCCGATGGGGCTCGAGGCGAAGCGGAACATGCACGCGGGCGAGTTGGTCCATGACGAGGTGATCCTGGGCATCATCGGCGAAGTCCTCGCGCATGAGGAGTCGGAGGCGGGGTTCTTGCTCGACGGCTTTCCCCGGACGGTGGCGCAGGCGGTCGGGCTCCGTAAGCTCCTGTTGGAAAGAGGCCTCCGGCTGGATGCGATCGTGGACCTGTCGGTTCCTGACGACGAGATCATGAGGCGCCTCTCGACCCGGGGACGCAAGGACGACTTGCAGGAGACGATCCGGCGCAGACTCGAGGTATATGAGGCCAAGAAGAAGCCGCTGCTGGACTGGTACGAGAATTCAGGGGTAAGGGTCATGTCGGTCCAGGGCGTCGGAGACATCGACCACATCCAGGCAGACATCCTGGAGCAGCTCGCGCTGTGATGCGCTTGAAATCGGCAGCGGAGATCGAGGCGATCGCCCGCGCCGGTGAGATCGTGGCCGGCGTGCTGGCCCTGGTGGGTGAGCGCGCCGAGCCCGGAGTGAGCACCGAACAACTCGACGCTGCGGCTGAGAGTTACATTCGAGATCACGAGGGCGCAGCACCGGCCTTCAAGGGGCTGTACGGATTCCCGGCCACGCTGTGCACGAGCCTCAACGATGAGGTGGTGCATGGTATTCCGTCGTCGGACCGACGCCTGGAGGACGGGGACCTTCTCGGCGTGGACGTGGGCGTGGCCCTGGACGAGATGTACGCGGATGCCGCGGTGACCGTGCCGGTGGGGCAGCCGTCGGAGGAAGCTCAACGACTGCTGGCCGTCACGTGCGCCTCGCTGGACGTGGGAGTGCAGCAGGCTTCGGCGGGATCGACGATCGGCGATGTGGGAGCCGCGATCCAGTCCGTCGTGGAAGACGCGGGATACAGCGTGATCCGTGAGCTGGTAGGTCACGGGGTCGGGTTCGCTCCGCACGAAGAGCCGCACGTGCCCAACTTCGGGCGCAGGGGGCAGGGAGCGACACTCGACGAAGGCCTCGTCATCGCCATCGAGCCGATGGTGAACGTGGGCCGCCGTTACATCCGGACGATGGCGGACGGATGGACGGTCGTAACCGCCGACGGAAGTCTGTCGGCGCATTTCGAGCACACGGTGGCCGTGACGCGGGAGGGTCCCAGGATCCTCACTCAGCGGTCCGGCGACCGGCGTTCGAAGGAGGAGTAGTTTGGCGAAAGAGGAACCGATTCAGATGGCCGGCGAGGTAATCGAAGCGCTGCCGAACGCCATGTTCAGGGTCAGGCTCGAGAACGAACACGAGATCATATGTCATGTGTCGGGCAAGATCCGCATGAACTACATCCGGATCCTCCCGGGAGACAAGGTCACGGTGGAGATGTCGCCCTACGATCTGACCAAGGGGCGGATCACCTACCGGTTCAAGTAAAGGTCGTTGATTCACGGCCAGACAGCGGTTATCTTTTAAAGCTGTCTCGTGAACGGTTGGAAAGGACGGATTGCGCTATGAAGGTACGTTCCAGTGTGAAGCGGATCTGTGAGCACTGCAAGATTGTCCGGCGCCGCGGAGTGGTGCGGGTAATCTGCAGTCGTGATCCGAAGCATAAGCAGCGGCAAGGATAGAAGGCGTTCGGTTCGGCAGGCCGCAGGGCCCCGCGGACCGACAATCTGAACGGGTGGTAAATGGCAAGAATATCCGGCGTTGACCTCCCCCGGGAAAAGCGGGTCGAGATCGCCCTGACGTACATCTACGGGATCGGTCGCTCGACCTCGCAGGCAATCCTGGCCGAGACGGCCCTGGATCCGGATACCCGGGTGCGTGACCTCTCGGACGAGGACGTCAACAAGCTCCGACGGGTCATCGAGGCCCGCTACAAGGTGGAAGGTGCGCTTCGCACGGAAACGTCCATGAACATCAAGCGTCTCATGGACATCGGCTGCTATCGGGGTGTGCGGCACCGCCGCGGTCTTCCGGTCAGAGGGCAGCGGACGCACACGAATGCGCGCACCCGAAAGGGTCCGAGACGCGCGGTGGCTGGCAAGAAAAAGCCGCCTTCGAAGAAATAGGGACGAAGCATGGCCAAGCCGAAAAGCGGTGGACGGAAGAAGCGTCAGGTGGACGCGGAGGGCGTCGCCCACATCAAGGCGACGTTCAACAACACGATTATCACGATCACCGAGTTGAACGGTGGGACTGTGGCCTGGGCCAGCGCAGGGAAGGCTGGATTCAAGGGCTCGAAGAAGTCCACACCGTTTGCCGCCACGATCGCGGCCGAGACGGTAGGTCGGGAAGCCTCCTCGATGGGCATGAAGAGGCTGCACGTGAGGGTCCAGGGCCCGGGTTCGGGCCGCGAGTCAGCAATTCAGGCTCTGCAGGGTGCCGGCCTGACGATTCGGTCGATCCGAGACGTCACGCCGATCCCGCACAATGGATGCCGTCCGCCCAAGAAGCGTCGGGTTTGAGGCGGGCAGTCAGGAACACGCAGGCGACAGGTTAAGGAAGCCAGATGGCACGTTATACGGGTCCGGTGTGCAGGCTCTGCCGGAGGGAAAACGAGAAGCTGTTTCTTAAGGGCAAGCGCTGCTTCACCGAGAAGTGCGCCCTCGAGCGGAAGGCGTATCCACCGGGTCAGCACGGCACCGGAAGGCGACGCAGGCGCTCGTCCGAGTATGCCACCCAGCTGCGCGAGAAGCAGAAGGTGAAGCGCATCTACGGGGTCGGCGAGAAGCAGTTCCGAACTCTGTTTACGAAGGCGGCCCGGGTGAAGGGGATTACGGGTGAGAACCTGTTGATCTCGCTCGAGGCTCGTCTCGATAATATCGTGTATCGACTCGGCTTCGCGCCGTCCCGGAAGGCGGCACGTCAGCTCGTCCGACACCGGCACGTTCGCGTGGATGGCGCCGCGGTGGACATCCCGAGCTTCCAGGTATCTCCGGGACAGGAGGTCTCCATCGCTCCGGCAGGGCAGGACATGCCGGTCGTGCGTGAGGCCGTGGAGGACCGGAAGGGCAAGGATCAGCTCAGCTGGCTGGGTGTCGACTACGACAGTTACACGGGCCGCGTGCTCGAGCAGCCGAGCCGAGCGGACATCCCGCTCGCCGTTCAGGAACAGCTGATCGTCGAGCTGTACAGCAAGTAATAGAGGCGAAACGCACATGTCAGCA
>CAYWLF010000263.1:0-3884 GCA_964458875.1 uncultured Gemmatimonadota bacterium | reverse complement strand
CGCGCGCAATCAATCGCTTTGGCTTAATCAGGATCGGCTTCTTCGGCGGCTTGGGGGGCAGACTGGACGCGAACGCATCGCCCTTCCCCAGGGCGTCCTTTCTTCGTCATATGGCATGGTCTACTCCCCGATGTCTTCGTGCCACAGGGTGGGGTGCGCGGCGATGAAATTCTCCAGCAATCGCCGGCATTCCGCGTCGTCTGCCACCAGGATGTCCACGCCACGTGAGCGCAGGTAGTCCTCCGGGCCGCGGAACGTGCGGTTCTCACCGATGACGACAGCCGGTATTCCGTACAGGAGCACCGTACCGCTGCACATGTCGCACGGAGACAAGGTGGAATACAGCGTGCTGCGCTGGTACTCCGATGCTCGTAGGCGGCCGGCGTTCTCGAGGCAGTCCATCTCGGCGTGCCGAATGGCGCTGTCCTGCTGCACCCGCTGGTTGTGTCCGCGGCCGACGATCGTGCCGTCGATCACGAGCACCGAGCCGATCGGGATGCCCCCGGCACCCAGGCCCTTCCGGGCTTCCTCGATCGCAGCAGTCAGGAACGCGTCGTGATTCACGAACCGCGCTTCATGCGGGTCGCGTGTTCCAGGAACGCCTCCGGTCGCTGGATACTGAACAGTAGGGAGTAGCCTTCGTCCGTCGGTACGTAGACGACGCGGTCCCGGGAGCTCAGCGCGACGAGGGCCTTCTCACCGTTCGCGAGCTTGAACCATCCGACGCCCAGGCCAGGTAGACCGAGCCCGTTCGTCCGTCGGGTCGGCCTCACGTCCGAGCGGGAGTCAACGCTCACGACGCGGGCTTCGTCGAAACGGATGCGAGAGAGATCGATCGACCGGCCGTAGAAAGGCGCCTTCAGCGTCAACGTCGTCTCATCGACGATCACGCTCGGGCGAGTGGCGGATATCGTCATCCAGCCGAACCCGATCGCCAACGCGGCCATGAGCACGGTCAGCCCCACCAGGAACAGCGTCGCGCCCGGCGACGCGGGGGTAATCTGGAATTCCACATCTTCCTCCGGTCAGAGGCACTGGTCGCTCGAGTCCATGCTCTAGGCTACCCGCGACCGCGCGGACTATTCGGCTGATTCCGACATCACGCCAGCGGGCGCGCACGCGCCGAATAACATGAGGGTGGAGAGTGGAAGAAACCGGGCTCTCATGATGACCTCCCTGGTTCGACCTTCTTCAACGCTGCCGCGTTGATGCAGTACCTGAGGCCGCTCGGCTGCGGTCCATCCGGAAAGACGTGTCCAAGGTGCGCATCGCACGTGTTGCAGGTCGTCTCCACGCGTCGCATGGCGAGCGAGTCGTCCAGGTGGTAGGCCACGGCATTCGGCTCGACGGGCTGGGTGAAGGAAGGCCAACCCGTACCGGACTCGAACTTCTCGGCGGAGTCGAACAGCAGGGTATCGCAGCACAGGCAGGCATACCGACCGGGCTCGAGCAGACTGCACATCTCGGAGCTGAACGCGCGTTCGGTGCCCTTCCCGCGCGTCACCCGGTACTGCTCGGGCGTCAGCTGGGCCCGCCACTCCTCGTCGGTCTTCTCGACGCGACGATCCGGCGCCGGGTTTCCGCTCTTCGCGACCTCCAGAACCTCAGCCCACGTCAGCAATTCGTACCGTCCTCGTTCTCGGATTTCCCCCATCCTCCGAATCGTCTTCCGTCCCGTTCGAGGATAACGAAACGAGCCTCTCACCCGCCATGCGCAGAGGTGGTTGACACCTCGATCATATGTCATACACTAATGAGAATTGAACGAAAGCGAGGGGTGACGGATGCGCCTTTCGGACTAACCTGACAGGTCAGCTCCGGATGAACAGAATCGCATCAGCACAACAGGAGGCTCGCCATGAGTGCCGCGACCCATATCCTGCTCACCACCGATTTCTCGCCGGCCTCCGAAGAAGCGGTCGCGAAGGCAGGTGAGATGGCGCGGGCCACGGGTGCGAGACTGACCGTACTGAACGTTCACCACCATGCGCCCGCCGCACCGGAAGCAGTAGTCCCCCCCGACAAGCAAGTTACCCCCGCTGATCTGGATGCCGAAGCGCGTCAGAGCCTGGATGATCTGAGACGCACGCTGCTACAGGGAGTGGAATCCGTTTCTCTCGTGTCGGTGGAGCACGTCAGCCCCCCGCTGGCGATCTGCGACTACGCGGCCAAGCACGGCGTCGACCTCATAGTGATCGGAACACACGGGCGCACGGGTCTGTCCCGTTTGCTGATAGGGAGCGTGGCCGAGAAGGTCGTCCGCCACGCCAGTTGTCCGGTCCTCGTAGTGCCGCACGGGAAGCGACCGACCGTGACATAGGCGGTACGGAACAGCTGTCGAACCGAGGGAAAAGGCACGGGTGGCGGTCGTGCATCGATGTTATTATCATAAACTTATGATTAATCACCTCTGAGAGCAGGTGGAGCATGTCGAAGGGTGTTAGAAGACTCGCTGTTCTCGGGACCAGAGCTGCCGTATCCGCGATCTTGGTGAGCATCCCTCAGCTCTCCAGCCCGGCCCTGGCACAGGACACCGACCAGGGGCAGCAGACCTTCCAGGCGATGTGCGCGGCTTGCCACACGATCGGCGGCGGCAGGCTGGTGGGTCCCGACCTGCAGGGCATCGCGGAACGTCGGAGCGAATCCTGGATCATTGACTTCGTCCAACATTCCCAGGCCCTGGTACAGGGAGGGGACGAGGATGCAGTGGCGATCTTCGAGGAGTACAACCGGATCCCGATGCCCGACCAGCCTCTCACCGGGCAGGAGGTGCAAGGGATCCTCGAGTACATAGCCGGCACGACGACGAGCGGCGAAGCTCCGGCGGCGGTCGCGGAGGCCACCGAGGACCAGGTGCTCCTCGGCAAAGGCCTGTTCCAGGGCAACGTCCGGTTCACCAACAACGGGCCGACGTGTAACTCGTGCCACGAGGTGAGGAGTGAGGCAGTCATCCCGGGCGGCCTCCTCGCCGCGGAGCTCACGTCCGTGGTCTCGCGGGTGACCGCTCCCGGCGTATGGGCCATTCTCCGCAATCCCCCGTTCCCCGTGATGCAGAGGGCCTACGCGGATCGCCCCCTCACGGACGACGAGATCACGGCCCTCGTTGGATTCCTGGAGCGAGCCGACGCGGAACAGGCTCTGTATCAGCCGCGAGCTTACGGCGTGCCCCTGTTCTTCGCAGGGATCGCGGGCACGGCGCTCCTCCTCGGCCTGTACACGCTGCTCTGGCGAAAGCGCCGGAGAGGCTCCATCCACCAACCGATCTTCGACAGGCAGGTAAGGTCCACCTGAAGGGAATATTGGTACGTCCGCTGATCCGAATCCACGTGTAGCAAGAGATCGAGAGACCATGGGCTGGATCAAAGACATCATCTCGCCGCAGACCCGGAAGTGGGAGGAATTCTACCGCAACCGGTTCCAGCACGATCGGATAGTCCGCAGCACGCATGGCGTGAACTGCACGGGGGGCTGCTCCTGGCAGATCCACGTCAAGGACGGGATCGTGACCTGGGAGACCCAGCAGCTCGACTATCCTCTGCTGGAAGACTCCCTGCCACCGTACGAGCCCCGCGGATGCCAGCGCGGAATTTCGTATTCGTGGTACCTGTACAGCCCTCTTCGGATCAAGTATCCGCTGATCCGAAGCGCCCTCATCGACGCCTACCGGAAGAAGAAGCGCGAGACGGGCGATCCGATGAAGGCATGGAAGGCACTGCAGGAGGACGAGTCGGCCCGACAGGCGTACCAGCAGGCCCGCGGCAAGGGCGGATTCCGTCGTGCCAGCTGGGACGAAGTAATGGAAATCATGGCGGTAGCCAACATCCATACCGCCCAGAAATACGGGCCCGACCGCGTGATCGGGTTCAGCCCGATCCCGGCCATGT
>CAYWLF010000262.1:0-3905 GCA_964458875.1 uncultured Gemmatimonadota bacterium | reverse complement strand
ATGCCCTGGGCGACCGGAGCCGGGTCCGGCGGATCGGGCAGGTGCGACGCCTGCGTGCGCTCGACCATGCGCACGAAGTCGGCTCGCATGCGGTAGCCACCGGCGTCCTGCGCCGCGGGTCCGGTGAGCCCGGCTGGGGCTGGAATCCCGCCGGCTCCCCACACGTTGCCGTGATACACGTCGTGGTCATCGGGAATCGACACGGACGGAAGGCGGCGGGTCAGGTCGGCGAACGCCCAGTGCCACAGGTACCAGCGGTACAGGTAGTCCAGGTAGGGATGCTCCCGATCGGGCGCGGTGGGACTGGCTCCCTCGTAGACCTGGTCGCCACTGAAGAACAGGAAGTCCGGCTCGTGATCCGCGACGTGCCGTACGATGTCGGCGTGCGGGAACCACACGCCCCAGTCCCATGGAAACCAGCCACCGTCCACTCCGCTCCAACGACCCGGGACAGGCTTGGCGACGTTGTGATTGCCGGTGAACGCCGCTACCACGATCTCGGGTTCGTCGGTCGGGTCACGCGGCACGAAGCCTTCGAACCCGGCCATACCTGGAAGCAGGACTCGAACTCGGGTATCGGTAGAGTCGTCCCAGTTCTCCACTCGGAACGTTGCCGTGAACCCGGGCTCGACCACCGACGCAGAGGCCACGGAGACCCAGCCGTCGTCCGCCCAGGCCTCGAGGGTCACCTGGCGCGGATCGTCACGGCCTAGCGGTACGAATTGCGCCGTGAGCTTCAGCGTCCCGCGACTCAGCGTGTGCAGGATTCCCACGACCGGTCCCAGAGAACGCTCGGGATAGTGAACGAGACGGCCTCCGCTGGCCGCGAAGTCGTCAAACCAGAAGGAAGCGTCCGACGGGTTCGGCACGTCCGACACGAGGGCGACGTTGCCGGTCAATCGGTTCGCAGGCACACCTTCAAGCCGCAGTCGCGCCGAGTCTCCTCCGGGGGTCGAGGCCACCAGGTTCAAGGCGACGATGCCCGGCGAGTCCGCTGGAGCCGCGGTGAGCGACAGATGCACGCCGCCTCGCATGTCTACCCGATCCTCCTGGTCGCCTGCACGGGCGAGCCAGCCGTCCTCGGTCTCGAAGTCGCGGACGAAGAGGCGACCCGCCCGGTCGATGCCGGCGAACAGTCCGCCACCCTGTCCCCAACTGTGGTGGACCAGGGCCGCGGAGCGGTAGTCGAGTCCGGCGCCACTCCCAAGCAGCAGTCCCGCTCCGCCACCGGCGGACGCAGACCCCGGGTCCACGACCTCGCCGAGGATTCCAAGGCTGACCGCGACGTGGAGCGATCCCGGTTCGGGTCCGACTCTGCGGGTGAGGAGGTGGGCCGTGCGCATCGGCAGGGACGCCGCGCTTTCCAGCCGTCCGTCATGGACCCGCCAGTCCTGGAGTCGGTTGGCCCACAGGTGCGGACCGACCCACGGTCGATCGGCGGAGTGATCCCAGGATTCCACGAAGTCGCCCGCCTCATTGCCGCAGGCCGCGAGCGACAGGGAGAGCAGAAGAGCCGGGAAGGCGAGGGCTGGATGAGACAGACCGTTGCCCCGGCGTCGGCAAGAGTGGAGGATAGGTGGCATGAAAATTCTACGCATCGTATTGATCGTCCTGGCCTTTGTCGTGCTGGCGGCCCACTTCAGCAGAGCGGGCAGCGGTTTGCTGGCGGGACTGATCCTCCTGGCTCCCCTCTTGCTCCTGGTGCGCGCGCCCTGGGCGGGGTGGACGCTGCGCGTGGCCCTGCTGCTCGGCGGGTTCGAGTGGATCCGGACAGCCGTCCGGCTCGTGGGCCAACGCAGGGCGGAAGGGGACGACTGGACTCGGCTCGTCGTCATACTCGTCGCGGTAGCCATCGTCACGTTCGCCGCTGCCTGGGCCGTACGAATTCGGCCTGAGCGCGAGAGGTCTGCCCCGGCCGTCTAGCGCGCCGTATCGAGCGCCTGCGCCAGGGTCTCGAGCCCCGATTCCACGTACCATCCGAGATGTGCGTGCAGAACGCTGCGTCCCCTTTCCTGCAGTGTCCGCACGTCTCCAAGGGCCTGTGCGCGCTGCAAAGTACCAAGACTGAAATCGCTCTCAGGCAATTCCAGGTCCTCGACCGGGTCGGCGGTGAGCACGAGGTAACTCCCGCCGTCCGGGCCACCCTTGTGCAACTGTCCCGTCGAGTGAAGGTAGCGAGGGCCATACCCGAAGGTGGTCGCCAGCCCCGTTCGGGCTCGCAACCGCTCGCGAAGTTTGTCGATCGCCGCATCACGCTCGGGGTTCGAATCGAAGTACCCCAGAACGGCCACGTAGCCGTGCGTGGGCCTCCGATCGAGCCAATTCGCCAGTGTCTGGGCCACGGATTCGTCGTCGGACGGCAATTCCGATCCCCCCCGGAAGAGCTCGACACCACCTTCGCTGGCCAGCGAGGGCTCGGCCGGAAACATCCCTTCGGAGGCGCGGCGCTCCAGCAGGTCCGCCGTGGCGCGCTTGGCCGCTGAGACGTCGGGTTCATCGAACGGATTCACCCCGAGGATCGTACCGGCGGTGGCGGTCGCGGTCTCCCACCGGAGGAACTCGCCCCCCAGCGCCTCGGGCTCCGGGAGGTCGATCAGGAACACGGGGTGTCCCGCCGCTTCGAGCGCGTCGAGAGCGAGGCGGGCGCCGGAGTCGTCATCGCCCTTCACCGAGTAGTGCACGAAGACGCGATCCGGTGAGCACTCATCGGCAGCCGGCAGTGGTTCGCCGGTGACGGGGACGATCCCGTTCCCGTCTTTCCCGGTGCTCTCCGCCACGAGTTGCTCGATCCACAGTGGGAACGAATGAACACTCCCGGAGGCGGTCAACGTCAGCTTGTCTCGACCGGCCCTGGCGTACAGAGCCAGCGCCGCCCCCAGCCGCACGGCGGGATTCGCGGACTCCGGCAGGTTCGCCGAGCATTCGTACTCCAGTTGGCGTGCCCAGTCCACGACGCGCTCGAGGTCCGCTCCCATCAGGGCCATCGGGATCAGGCCAAACGCGGTGAGGGCGGAGTAGCGTCCACCGACATCCGCGGGCGCTTCGAACGAACGCAGGAATCCGACCTCCTCGGCCTCTGCCAGCAGCGCCGAGCCTGGATCCGTAATCGCAATGAAATGCCGGCCGACGGCGGGCACCTCTTCACGCTGCAGGCGCTCCTTGAAGTACCGGTACAGGCTTAGAGTTTCGATCGTCGTACCCGACTTGCTGGCGACTACGAACAGGGTGTGAAGCGGGTCGATCACCTCGTCGACCGCCGCAATGGCGGCGGGGTCGGTGGTGTCCAGGATCGTTAGATGCGGCGATCCGTCCTGGCCGGATAGCGAGCGACTGGCGACCAGCGGACACAGGCTGCTGCCCCCCATCCCGAGTAGCACGACATCCCGCACGCCTTCACCGCGCCGGTCCTTCGCGAAAGCCATGATGTCGGGCAGGAGTGCTGCCGCGTCGGCCGAGCCGCGAGTCCAACCCAGGCGCCGCGCCACAGCGTCCCTCGCGGGGGCATCCCCCGGCCATAGAGACGGGTCTCCGCCCGCCAGGCGGACGGCGAAGCGCTGCTCGCGCAACGCCGAGAGAGTCGGCGCGAGCCCCGCGGCAGCGACCGCCGGTTCCCGGACGGCCACGCGCAGGTTCTCCCGCATCTCGGCCCGTCGGAGCGCCAGGCCCGCGAGTAAGGCGTCGAAGGGATCCACGAACTTCTGCGCCCCTTCGGACAGCAACTGCTCGTTGACCGCAGACATGACGATGCCCAGGGAAGCAAGGGCGGAGAACAGTCCTTCGGACTCCTCCACGTCCTCCTCGACCGTGTCGGCCACGACCCGTCCCACCGAGGCGAACGCCTCGATCGTGGTCTCCGGCATCGTGTTCACGGTGTCACGACCGATCAGGGGTTCGACATAGCGGAC
>CAYWLF010000261.1:0-3907 GCA_964458875.1 uncultured Gemmatimonadota bacterium | reverse complement strand
GGCCTGCACGAAGAAGTCCTCGCCGTATTCCAGATCTGCGTCTCCTCCCGGTCCTGATATGCCGAACACCTGGCGATCGGCGCTGGCCGGGCTGATACGCGTCATCGGATACGACTGTATGTAGCCGTCACCAGCGCCGGGCTCGAGCCCGAATTCCTCGAACTGGCCGGCGACGTAGTGCGCGGTCTGCGTCAGCTCCGGACTGGGCGTGTTCCGCCCGCGCATGGAGTCGTGGGCGATCACGCCCAACTGCATCCGGAGGTTGCCCTCCGTGATGAGGTCGGCGGCTCGCGCTGCATCCTCGTCGGTCGTCGCAGCCATCTGGCCGCACGCCGCGGACGCCGTCACCAGTACCGCGCCCACGGCAAGCGGGAGAATCTTCTTCAGGCCATTCGTCAGCATCGAATACAGTCCTTTCCAGTGCCATTCGGGCAGCCGGTCATCGGTCTTCCACCAGCGGAGTCATCGGCCGGAACTTCACGGCACGCCCGGTGTGCTATCTCCCCCGACTGTCCGGCGCCGGAGACGGGCTTGCGGTGGGCTCTGGCCCTCCCCATTTACGAGACGCCCGGATACCAGGCGACGTCATCGCTCTACAGGACAACACTCGAGTAGTCTGAATGGATGCGAGAAGTTCCCTCAGCGACACTTCATCGGGTCGCGCGGTCGCGGACCGAGCGACTGCGGATCGGCTGAATCCAGCTGATCTGGCGGCGCTCGGCAACCTCGAGTTCGTGGCCCACTCGGTCGTGGAGGGATTCCTGATCGGACTCCACCGATCTCCTCACCGCGGCTTTTCCGTCGAATTCGCAGAGAACCGACCGTACGTGCCGGGCGACGACGTGCGGCACATGGACTGGCGGATGTACGCGCGCTCCGACCGCTACTACGTCAAGCAGTACGAAGAGGAAACCAACCTGCGGGCCTACCTGGCGGTGGACACCAGCCGGTCGATGGACTGGACCTCGGCGCCCGGCCGCCTGGTCTCGAAGCTGGAGTACGCCCGTCTGCTGACGGCCTCACTGGCGTACCTGCTCCTGCGGCAGGGGGACGCGGTGGGCCTGCTGGCGTTCGACGATCGGATTCGTGTGCGTGTTCAGCCACGGGGAACGCGCCACCACCTCGGAACGCTTCTCGCTTCACTGGCCCGGCTGCGTGGATCGGGGACGACCGACGCCGGGGGTGCGATCCGCGAAGTGGCTCTCCGCATGCGACGAAGGGGGCTGGTCGTGCTGATTTCGGACCTGCTCGTGGGCCCCGATGAGACTCTCCGGGCTCTGCATTTCCTCCGACACCGGGGGCACGAGGTGCTGGTATTCCATCTGATGGACCCCGGTGAGCGGGACCTGCCCCAGGCGGGCGATGCCGTGTTCTTCGACCCGGAGGACGACACAGAAATCAGGACCGACTCGGCAGGGCTTCGTACGGAGTACAGGAGGGCCGTCGATGAGGCGGTGCGGGCCTGGCGCTTGGAGTGCCGCCGGATGGGAGCCGACTACCACCTGTTCACAACCGACACTCCGCTCGGCGTAGTGCTCGGTGAGTACCTCGAGAAGAGGTCCCGCCTGGGATGAGCTTCCTGGCTCCCTGGGCGTTCGGACTGGCCGCGCTCGCGGCGCTGCCCGTCGCCTTGCACCTGTTCCGTCGCGACACCCGGCGCAGGCTGGCCTTCCCGGCGATCCGCTATCTGCGTCGGGCCAGGGACCGAAGCGCCCGGGCCGTGAAGCTCCGTGACCGGTTGCTGATGGTCACTCGCGTGGCGCTCGTTGGGGCCCTCGCCCTGGCTGCCGCCGCTCCGCTGGCCGGGCGAGGGGATGTCGCGGATCACGTTCCCACGGACGTGGTCCTGCTGATCGACAACACCGGCAGCATGAACCGCGTCGCGGGAGAGAAGACCCTCCTCGACCGACAGCGCTCGCGCGCCCAGGATCTCCTGGGCGCCGCACGGGCAGGTGATCGCTTCTGGGTCCTTCCGGCCGTCGGTCCTCTCCTGGCCTCCGGGGTTCCGGCGGGGGCCGCCGCGGAAGCGGTCGCGGAGGTGGAGGTGACGGATGCCGCGGCGGATCTCGGCACGCAGGTTCGCGGGGCCGTTCGTCTCTTCCCGTCAGGCTCCGAGCGACCGCGGGAGGTCGTGGTGATGTCTGATCTCCAGGCTTCCTCCATCCGTCCCGAACCGTTTGACGTGCCGAGCGATATCAGGCTACTGGCGTCGGTGGTCGAAGCGAGTTCCGCGAATGGAGTCGTCGCAGACGTCCAGGTGGCTCTGCCCGGCCCCGGTAGCGACGGGGTAGTGCTCGTGGACCTGGCGTCCGACGATCCGCGAGCCGACACCGTCGAAGTTCGCCTCAGCATCGGAGGGCAGACGATTTCGATCGCTCGGGCCGAGTCGGGAGGCTCCGCCGTCCTTCGGCTCCCCGACCCGGGGGTCGGGGAACATGTAGTCTCGGTTGAGATTCCGCCGTCCGGCCTCCGTTCCGACGACCGCAGACATTTCGTCCTGAGGACTTTCGCGCCGCCCCTCGTCCGCCACGTCGGCCTGTCCAACGGTTACGTCGCCAGGGCCCTCGAGACTCTGGAGACGGCCGGGCGGCTCCAGGTGGAGGACGCCGCCGGTGAGCCGGCTGCCTGGTTCTCCGAGGGCGTGCCGTCCACCGATATCCCGGTCGCTTCGGGGTCGGCGTGGATTCTCACCCCACCGGCCGACGATGACCTGATGGCACGGTTCAACGCAGCTCTGGATCGGCTCGGCGTGCCGTGGAGAGTCGATGTCGTGAACGTGACGGGCGCTACGGCCCTGCAGCCCTCTCCAGAGGTACCGGGGATCGAAGCGATCCGGGTCCAGGGTCGTCACCGACTCCGCAGCCTCGGAGCGAGAACCGACACGGTGCTCGTGCGAACGGTCGAGGACGAACCGTGGCTGGTTGCGGGACGGGTGTCGGGACGGAGCTACGTGCTGATCGGAAGCCCTCTGCTCCCGGAAGCCACGGACTTGCCCGTGACGGCCACCATGCTGCCGTTCATGGAGGCGGTCCTGTTTCACTGGACAGGCCTCGGCGGGAATCTCCCGGCTCCTGTCCCGGCCGGCGTGCCGTCGACGCTTCCGGCAGGGGCCGATTCGGTGTCGGGCCCGGGCGGAGGCCGAGTTCGGGTAGATGGCGGCAGTCCCTACGTGCCACTGAGGGCCGGGGTACACACGGTCTTCCTGGGCAACGGTGAGACCTCGTTCCTTGCCGCCACGGTCCCCGCTGCCGAGTCGGATCTGCGAACTGCCCCCGCCCCCGTGTTCACGCGGGCCCTCGGCTCGGCCGAGGCCATCGTGGCCAGCACGGAGATGGAGTGGCGGGCCGCGATGTACGGCAGTCGCAGGGGGGCGTCGCTCAGTCCATACCTGCTGGCCCTTGCCCTGGCGCTGGTCCTGGTCGAGGCGGCTCTGGCAACGCCCGGCGAACGCGCCGAGTCATCTCGGCGGATGCGGCCCAAAGGCAGTCGATCGTGATCCGACGCAGCTTCGAATCGCTGCTGCGGGCGCGGCCGGACCTGCGCTGGCCGGCGCCGGGAGAACGGCTGTCGGTCGAGGGACTCCCCGGGGCCGGGCCTTCCCTGCTGTCCGCGACGCTTCATCGCGAGACCGGCAGACACGTCGTCATCGTGGCGGACATACCCGGCGATGCTGAGTTGCGATTCGCCGATCTCGAGACGTTCGGGGTCTCGGATATCTCGCGCTACATGCCGCAGCGCGAGACTCTCCCCTACGAGGAATCCGATCCTCACGTCGAAATCTCGAGTCGCCGGGCCGAAGCCATCTCTGCGCTCCTGGAGGGTGACGCCAGGATCCTGGTGACGACATCCCGGGGGCTGGTGGAGCGCTCCCCTGTCAGCACGGCGGGCAGCTTCGGCGTGACGGTAA
>CAYWLF010000260.1:0-3956 GCA_964458875.1 uncultured Gemmatimonadota bacterium | reverse complement strand
GCGTCGAGTATCTCGCGGGCCTTGAGGTATGCCTCCGCCGCCCTCTCGGGTTCGCGCTTGCGATCGTATAGAATCCCGATCGTATACCAGGCTCGACCGTTCCTGGGCTGAATCTCCAGGGCGCGCTCCAACGCTTCGAGAGCGATGTCTATATGGCCGAGGCGGTTGCAGGCCTCACCGAGGTAGAAGTACGCCGACTCTGACTCCGGGTCGAGCCCTATCGCCCTTTCGAGGGACTCGCGGGCCGCCGTGTACAAACCCTTCCGGAAGAACACCAGGCCCAGGTTCAGGTGCACGTCGGGATCTTCCGGGGCCAACTGCTGAGCGTTCCTCAGCGTCTCCTCGGCTTCACCATATCGCCCGAGCGTGCCGAGCACCGCGCCCACGTTGTTCAACAGCTGGACGTTCTCAGGCTCGATCTCGAGGGCGGCCTGATATTCCTCGAGAGCCCGGGCAGGCTCACCGAGTCGGTCGTAGACATAGCCGAGGTTGTTTCGGGCCTTGAGATGGCCGGGGTCACGAAACAAGAGCTCGCGATATCCCTTCTCCGCTTCCACGAGACGCCCATTTTCGGCGGCGGTGCGGGCACTGCGGTACAGCGCCTCCAGCTCCGCCCTGTCCTGCGAAGATAGCCGGTCGAGACTGGCGTCGGAGATCCCGGTTGCCCCATGTGGAGAGACATCGTCGGACGGGCTTTCGCCCGACTTCTCGCTTCCCGCTTCGGACTCGGGGTCGAGTTCCGTGTCGGAAGCAGCCTCCTCAATTCCGGTCTCACCCGCCTCCACCTCCGGCTCCGGCTCCGCCACCTGCGCCTCGGGATCAGCCGCGTCTTCCTCGGCCGGCGTGGCGGCCAGGTCCAGTTGCGGGTCTTCCGGATCGAGCGTCGCCTCTTCCTCCTGGGACGCCGCCGAAACGTCGCTCCGGCCGGTCTGCTGTGCGTGGCCGCTCCCCCGCCTCCTACGCTTCGCCATCCCCACTCCCATCCGTTACGGATTCCCTCACCCAATGCAGGTAGGCGGGAGAACCCTCAGCGACATCCACGGCCACGAACTCGGGCACATCGTACGGGTGCAGCTCGGCGACCCTGAGGCGCGCGGCCTGCACACGAGCCTCGGTCGTCTTGATGATCGCCATGGCTTCCGCATCGATCCGTAACTCGCCCTCCCAACGATACACCGAGGTGATGCCCGGGAGCACGTTCACACAGGCGGCGAGGCTCTCTTCCACGAGCACCGCGCCGATCGACTGCAGCGTGTCGGCATCGGGGCCGGTGACGAAGACGAGGCGGACGGATTCCTCAAGCACAGGGCTCTGCCTCCGCCTCCACCAGCCGATATATCTCCTCGATTCGGTCGGCGTACCGCTGCTCGATCACGCGGCGTTTCACCTTGAGCGTCGGCGTGAGTTCACCTCTTTCGACCGTGAACTGACGCCCCACCAGGAGGGTCCGCTTCGGTCGCTCATATCGAGCGCAGGACGAGACCCGCACCAGGATCTCGTCATCCATCAGGCGCTGCAGGCCTGGATCGTCCGCCAGCCTCTCCATGTCCGATTCGGAGAGCGGTCGGCCGGGAAACGCCGTCTTGTAGGCCTGGAAGCTGGGCACCACGAGAGCGAGCGGAAACTTGCGCCGATCGCCAAGGAGGACGACCTGCTCGACGAAGGGCGACCTGGCGATCAGCTCCTCGATGGGCTGGGGGGCGATGTTCTTGCCCGCCGCCGTGACGAGGAGGTTCTTCTTGCGATCGGTGATCCTCAGGTAGCCGTCCGCATCCAACTCTCCGATGTCCCCGGTATGGAACCACCCGTCCGCGCTGATCGCCTCGGCCGTAGCGTCCGGTCGACCGAAATAGCCCTTCATGACCTGTGGCCCGCGGACCAGGATCTCTCCGTCGTCGGCGATCCGGACTTCGGTCCCGGCCAGTGGGGGCCCGACGGTGCCGAACCGGATGTCCCCCGGTGGATTCACGTTGGTCACGGGTGAAGTCTCGGTGAGTCCGTATCCCTCCAGGACCACCAGCCCCCCGGAGTAGAAGAAGCGGGCGATCTCCGCGGACAGGGGCGCGGCCCCACTCACGAAGTAGCGTACCCGCCCACCCGTTCGCTCGTGCAGCTTTCGGAACACGAGTCGATCGGCGACCCCGTACGCTCCCTCGAGGACTCGCCCGATCGGTTTGCGTGCCAGCCTCCGTTCGGCCCGCCGGTCGCCCACCCACTTGGCGGCGCGGAAGACGACCTTCTTGGCGGGCCCGCCTTCCCGGACTGCCTCCATCACCGCGTCATAGAATTTCTCGTACAGCCGCGGCACCCCCACCACGAACGTGGGCCCGGTCTCTACCATGTCGCGCGCCACCGTCGTCGTGGACTCGGCGTAGGCGATCTCCGCCCCCGAATACCACATGAGGTAGTGCCCGGCCAGCCTCTCGAACGCATGCGAGAGAGGGAGCCAGCTCAGTACCCTGTCCGATTCCGAGATCGGGAGCACCATCGTGGCCCCGACGGTGTTCGTGAACAGGTTGTGGTGGCTGAGCATGACCCCCTTGGGCTCTGCAGTGGTGCCCGACGTATAGATCAGAGTGGCCGTATCCTGGGGCTGCACCGCCTTCGCCGCATCAGCCCACGACTTCTCCACCCCAGGGCCGGCGTGACCCAGACGCTCAAGCGCCTCGAGTGAGCGCACCCGGACTCCCTCGTGATCGCCGCCGCGGTCGTCCTCCGGAGGATCGAACACGAAGACGCGGCTCAGGTCCTCCAGTCGGTCATGTACTTGCAGCACCTTGGCAAGCTGGTCGCCGTCCTCCACGAAGACGGCCTTCGCCCTGGAGTCTTTCAGGATGTAGAGGACCTGGTCGGCCGGCAGGGTGGGATAGACGGTCACCACGACGAGACCCGACATGATGCAGGCCCAGTCCGCGAGAGCCCACTCCATTCGCGTATTGGACAGGATGGCGACGTGATCGCCGGGCTCGAGGTCTCCCGCAAGCAGGGAACGGGAGATGTTACCGACTCGTTCCGCGGTCTCTCGGGCGGTCAGGGAGAGCCACCGGCCATCGTCCTGGCGGGAGGTCAGGGCCTTGCGATCGGGGTTCAGATCGAGACCGCGAAGAAAGACGTCCACGAGCGTGCCGGGGCCGAAGTCGAAAGGCTGGGCCGCCTCCCTGACCGGCGAGGAAAAGCTATCCGGCATCGGGTGACGTCGTCGGCCCGCGAGGCGCCTCCTCGGTATCCTTTGCCCGCAACCGCTCCAGCGTCTCTCGGGCATGGCTCGCATGCTTCTCCGAGCCCGGGAGGTCGGCCCCCGACCTGAGGAAGGCCTCCAGGTGTACCGCGACCTCGGTATCGCGCCCACGGTTCAAGTACAGGAAAGCGATGCCGTAGTGCGCTCCGGCGCTGTCCGGGTCTTTCTCCAGCGCCCGCTGGTACATCTTGATGGCCTCGTCGGTCATCCCCATGCGGGTGTAGACGATCGCCATCTGCTCCAGCGTGGCGACATCTCCCGGGTGCTCACGGAGAGCCAGCCTCAGCGACGTGAGCGCTTCGTGATAGCGCTCTTCCGTAGCCAGCTCGAGGCCTTCCCGGTAGTAGTCGGGCCGGTCTTCTTCCTTGCCGCTCGCTCCGGTCAGAAAGCTCCACCAGGGCATGGTCAGCTCTCCTCTCCCGGCTCAGCCACATCCCAGTCGACGAGGGGCGGCGCCGGGGGAATCACGGCGATGTTGTAGGCGAACGCGAAGGCGGCCCCGACCATGAACCCGTAGGCATAGCCCCACATGGCACCGATGAAGGCTCCCTCCACGCTGACGGAATAGCCGAAGAGGACGCCTGCCAGGAGGCCGGGGTCAGCCCCCTGCCCGAAGACGGCCAGGGCGAGGAGCGTCACCACGAACACGGAAGCGCTGGTCAGCGCACCGGCCGCCATGGCAAACGCTCTCGTCTGAAGGCGCATTCGGTTCGTCCTC
>CAYWLF010000259.1:0-3971 GCA_964458875.1 uncultured Gemmatimonadota bacterium | reverse complement strand
ACTGGCAGGGGTGGTCGAGAGTTTCCAGGACATTACGGATCAGGAGAAGGCGGCGCGGTCAGCGGCGATCCAGGATGGCATGGTCGGCGCGGCGAAGGTCCCGCTGGAGAATGCCGAGCGCTGCTCGAGCGTGCTGGGCCTGGTGACACGGCTGCAGGGTCGATCGAATCGGAACGCGGCCTCCGATCTGGCGGTCGCCGGAGCCTTGGCCAGGACGGCGCTCGAGGGCTGCCTCGCGAACGTGGCGATCAACGTGGAGAGCATCAAAGACGAGCACACGGCCGCCGGGCTGGCGGCACGGGCGGCCGACCTGAGGACCGCCCTGGATGAGGTGGAGGCCGTCCATGGCTAAGGTCCTGATGTGCAAGGCCAACATCAGTGAAGGTCGGCGCAAGGACGCGTTGGAAGCCGTGGCCGAGGCGGTGCGGGCGGTGCCAGGGGTTACCCTCGCGGACTGGTCGGGCGATCCCGATCACAACCGGGCCGTGTACACACTGCTCGGCCCGCCGGAGGCTGTCCTGGCGGGCGCGAAGGCCCTGACCGAGTCCGCGCTCGCGCAGATCGACATGACATCTCACGAGGGCGAGCATCCCCGCATGGGCGCCGTGGACGTCGTGCCCTTCATCCCGCTGCGCGAGATGGAAGCGGAAGAGGCGGTGGAGGTGGCGCGGGCCTATGGAAAGTGGCTCGGCGCGAAAGGGGTGCCCGTGTACTACTACGAGTACGCGGCGACACGGCTCGAGCGCGAGAGCCTCCCCAAGATTCGGAAGGGCCAGTACGAGGTCTTGCCCGAGAAGCTGGCGGATTCAGCCTGGGCGCCTGACGAAGGCCCTGCAGAGTTCAATCCTCGCAGCGGGGCCACGGTGGTCGGGGCCCGGTTCCCGCTGGTGGCGTTCAACGTGAATCTGAAGACCGACGACCTGGAGATGGCGCAGACGATCGCCAGGGCCGTGCGACACATCAACGGTGGATACCGGTTCGTGCGCGGCATGGGATTCGCGCTCGAGGACAAGGGCATGGTCCAGGTGTCCATGAACCTGGTCAACTACGAGAAGACGCCAATTCATCGGGTGCTGGAGACGATTCGCTCCGAAGCTTCACGGTACGGTGTCCAGATCGCCGGCACCGAACTCATCGGGTCGGTTCCCCTGGGCGCTCTCGAGGAAGTGGTCCGGTTCTACCTGCAGACGCACGACTTCGCGATCGACCAGATCGCCGAGACGGCGCTGCTGGACTGACCTGGAATGATGTCCGCTCTGCGGCCCGATCGGCCGGTCGCCGAACTGCTCGTGACCGGCGCCTCCGAAGTCCTGACCTGCGCCAGCCCGGCGGGACGCACGCCGGGGGCCAGCGATCGCGTACCAGGAGGGTCGGTGGCGATCGGTGGTGCGACGGTCCTGGCGGTGGGACCGGAAGCGAACGTTCGCGTGGCCTGCGATTGCTCCGAGGCCTTGGTCGTGGACGCAGACGGCGGAGCTATCGCCCCGGGCTTTGTCGATGCGCACACGCATCTCGTTTTCGGGGGCTCGCGCGTGCTGGAGTACGCGGCCGGGCTCACCCACTCCCGGGAACAGGTGGAGGAACTGGGCATCCAGACGGGCATCATGGCGACGGTAGCCATGACCCGAGCAGAAGACGCGGACAGGTTGTTCGCGGCCGCCACCTCCCGCCTGGACGAGATGCTGGCGTGCGGTACCACGACGGCGGAAAGCAAGAGCGGCTACGGGCTCGACGTCTCTTCCGAACTCAAATTGCTCCAGGTGAACCGGCGACTCGACGCCGCGCACGACATCGACATCGTGAGCACGTTCATGGGGGCGCACGACTTCCCCCGGGACATGCCGCGCGAGGCCTACGTCGATCTAGTCATCGATGAGATGATTCCGCGCGTGGCAGAGGAAGGACTCGCTGAATTTTGCGACGTGTTCTGTGAAGAGGGCTACTACACGGTCGAGCAGTCCCGGCGGATCCTCGAGTGCGGCATGGCCGAAGGGTTGGCGCCGAAGATCCACGCGGACCAGTACTCCGACCTGGGCGGGGCGGACCTCGCCGCGGAACTGGCCGTGGTCTCGGCCGATCATCTCAACTTCACCGGCGTCGCGGGTCTGAAGCGCATGGCAGGCGCGGAGGTGGTGGCCGTGCTCATGCCGCTGATCGACTTCGCGGTCAGCCACCCGAGGCCGATCAGGGCCCGCGAATGGGTGGACGCGGGGCTCGAGCTTGCGCTCGGCACGGACCTGTGCCCGGGCGGCTACTCGGTCAGCATGCCGCTCGCGATCCAGTTCGCGTGCCGGTGGAACGGACTATCGCCCGAAGAGGCGCTGCACGCCGCCACGATCGGAAGCGCGCGGGCGTGCGGGCTGGCCGATCGGGGCTCGATCGTCGTCGGCGCCAGGGCGGATCTCCAGGTGTGGGACGTGCCTTCTCTCGAGGAAATGGTGTATCGGATCGGACACAACCCCGTCCGGGTTGTGATCAAGAACGGAAAGGCGGTGGTCTGATGGCGGGAAGCACCGGGCCGAGGACGATCCGGGCCCCCAGGGGGCGTGAGATCAGCTGCAAGGGCTGGCAGCAGGAAGCGGCCCTCAGGATGCTGATGAACAACCTGGACCCCGATGTCGCCGAACGTCCGGAAGACCTGGTCGTATACGGCGGACGCGGGCAGGCGGCCCGGAACTGGGAGAGCTTCGACGGCATCGTCCGGGCGCTGCGCGAGTTGGAGGACGATGAGACGCTGCTGGTGCAATCCGGCAAGCCGGTGGGAGTGTTCTACTCGCACAAGGACGCTCCACGGGTCCTGATCGCCAACTCGAACCTGGTACCGCACTGGGCCACGCAGGACCACTTCGACGAGCTGGCGGCCAAGGGCCTGATCATGTTCGGCCAGATGACCGCCGGCAGCTGGATCTACATCGGTACGCAGGGAATTCTCCAGGGCACCTACGAGTCGCTGGGCGCGCTCGCCGTGCAGAAGGGGTGGGACGGGCTCAAGAACAAGATCGTCTTGACCGGCGGACTGGGCGGGATGGGCGGCGCCCAGCCACTGGCCGTCACGATGAACGAGGGCGTCGCGCTGGTCGTCGAGGTGGATCCCAGCCGGGCGCAGCGTCGGCTCGAGACGCGCTACGTCGACCGGGTCGTCGAGAGCACGGACGAGGCGATCGCCCTGTGCGAGGCGGCGCGCGACGCGGGCGAGGCTCTGTCCGTCGGGCTCATCGGCAACTGTGCGGAAGTGCTTCCGGACCTGGTGCGACGCGGCTTCGAGCCGGACGTGGTTACCGACCAGACGTCGGCGCACGACGTGCTGATGTACGTGCCGATCGGTTTGAGCGTCGAGGAAGCGGCCGCCCTTCGGAAGAGCGACCCCAAGGAGTACGAGCGCCGCTCCATGCCCTCGATGGCGCGGCACGTGGAGGCCATGCTGGAGTTCCAGCGACGGGGCTCCGAGGTGTTCGACTACGGCAACAACATCCGCCAGCGGGCACTGGACGCCGGGGTGAAGGACGCCTTCGCGTTTCCGGGGTTCGTCCCCGCGTACATCCGACCCCTCTTCTGCGAGGGCAAGGGACCGTTCCGCTGGGTGGCGTTGTCCGGTGACCCGGAGGACATCTACCGCACGGACGAGGCGGTGATGGAGCTCTTCCCTGACGACAAGCACCTGCACCGGTGGTTGACCATGGCCCGGGAGAGGGTCGAGTTCCAGGGCCTCCCGTCTCGCATCTGCTGGCTCGGCTACGGTGAGCGCGCCCGGGCGGGGCACCGGTTCAACCTGATGGTGGCCCGCGGCATCGTGAAGGCACCGATCGTGATCGGGAGAGACCACCTCGACTCGGGTTCGGTGGCGAGCCCGAATCGGGAGACCGAGGCCATGAAGGACGGCACCGACGCCGTTTCCGACTGGCCGATCCTGAACGCCCTGATCAACGCCGTCGGTGGCGCCACCTGGGTCAGCTTCCACCATGGAGGAGGGG
>CAYWLF010000258.1:0-3973 GCA_964458875.1 uncultured Gemmatimonadota bacterium | reverse complement strand
AGGTATTGAGACGCCTCCCCACTCGTCGGCGCGGGATGCACTCGCGTCGCCCTTGCGGAAACAGCGACTCCCGCCCGACTCCGGTCAACCAGAGAGTCGAGACGAGACGTGCAGTCCGACGCCGCGGGCCGCTCCGAGGGAGTCTTCGCCAGGCACTCGTCGAGCAGCTTCTGCAGTCCGCTTGGCGGCTCGAGTCCTCTTGCCATCAGGCGCACCGGTGGTTCCCGGAGATGGGCTTGCACTCGTCCGGTCACCGTCGAGGCATCGTGCGGGCCATTGCCGGTGAGTACCTGATAGGCGAGAACGCCGAGTGAGTACAGGTCAGACGCGGAGGTCGGATCTTCCCCCACCAGGAACTCCGGGGCCGAGTACTCGAGGTCGGTCACCAGGTGGCCCGCGGTCGTGATCCGATCCATCGGCGCGTCCGCGGATGCCAGGAAGGCTGCGAGGCCAAAGTCAGCCAGTAGCACACGTCCGCCTTCGCTGCACAGCAGGCTGTCGGGGCGAACGTCCCGGTGCACGATCCCGTGCGAATGCACGGCGGCGAGGGCGCTCGAGACTTCAGCCAGAACGCCGCAACCCTCCTGCAGGTCCAGGGGTCCGTCGCGTTCCAGTCGATCGGCGAGACTGGTTCCCCGAACATATTGCATGATGAGGTAGGGGGTCTGCGACGTGAGGTCCCCCACCCGGAATATCGAGACCACGCACGGATGCGAAACGCGGGCAAGCGCCCGCGCCTCGAGTCGAAATCGCGCCATTGCTTTCGTTCGACGACTCGCTCGCGGGTGCAGGACCTTGACGGCGACCAGTCTCTGAAGCGCGGGCTCACGCGCGAGAAAGACAGTGGACAGCGGTCCGCCGCCGAGCCGGCGAACGATCTCGAGATCCGGACTCAACTCATCCCGAACCGCGTCCTCGAACTCGGACCTTCCTTCAGCGAGTCCTATCGGTCTCATTCACCTCTCCTGAAGGCCGCAGCAGCGTGGCCGTGGGAGTACCCGGGTCCTCGTCATACTCCAGGTCTCGGTCGGGCATCTCACCGCCGGGCCCAACCAGATAGTGCTCCAGCCACCTCAGACTGCGGAGACTGTAATCCAGCCGTGCGGCCGCGTTGCGATTTCCGTGTCCCTCGCCCGGATAGAAAATCAGCCTGACCGGAGCCTGTCCCCGGAGCTTGAGGTGACGGTACATCTCCATCGACTGCCCGGGATTCACACGCTTGTCCTCGGTTCCATGCAGGATCAAGAGGGGCGTGGTGGAGCGGTCCGCCCAGAAGACGGGGCTCCGCTCAAGGAAGAGCTCCCAGTCGTCCCACGGGCGCAGTCGATTGTGAACCAGGAACATTTCATCCGGAATGTCGCTGGTCCCGACCTTGGAGATCTGGTTGCTTATCCCTACCGCCATCACTCCCGCCGCGAACCGATCGCTGTAGTAGGTCGAGAGCCAGGCCGTGGCGTACCCCCCGTATGACCCGCCCGTCGCTCCGACCCTGGCCGAATCCACGACCCCTTCGGAGATGAGGTGGTCGATACCATCCACGATGTCGTCAAACTCCCGGCCTCCCATGTCGGCGTGGTCCAGGGTGCTGAATTCGACCCCACGTCCCGTGCTCGCCCTGTAGTTTGGGTACAGCACGCCGATGCCCCGAGCGGCCGCGATCTGGCCCGGTCGTGAATAGGACGTGAGCCACCCGTTTCGGTTGTGAGCTTCGGGGCCTCCGTGCACGTGAACGATGAGCGGATAGGAGCGACCTTCCACCTCGTCCAACGGGTGAATCAGGATGCCCTCGAGTTCCAGGCCGTCCCGGGCCGTCCACCGGATGACCTCCTGCGATGCCAGCTTCATCTCGGCCAGCCAGGGGTTGGAATCCGTAGCGCGCTTGGGACTCCCGGTCCCCTCGGCCTGTACGAACAACTCGGTCGGATGCGTGGAACTCTCGCCGGCCAGCGCCATCGTCCGGCCGTCAGAAGACAGGCTGAACGAAGTGAAGACCGCTTCGCCCGGGGCCACCATGACCGACCGGTCGGAGCCATCGGCGCGTACCTCTCCCACTTCCGTCTCGGTGCCGATATCCGCCAGATACCGAATCGTGCGATTATCGCTCCACGCGGCGAGTGTGAAATGGCCCTCGAATCCGGGGACGACATCGCGGAATTCTCCGGTCTCCGTATCGGCCACCATCAGGCGGCCTTCCTTGGGATCGTTGATCGTCTCTCCGGAAATGAACGCCAGGTACCTGCCATCCGGACTCCACGCCGTACCGCCAAGCTTTCCGGGGTTTTCGATCCGGGAGACGACCGCTGCGGAACCTGGGTCGACGACGTGAAGACGACGGTGCATGTACGTATCGTCGATCAATGGAGTGGGAGCCAGGGCGACGGAGATCCGATCGCCGGCCGGCGACCACGAGAGACTGGAGGCGTTACCCTCGATGGCGAGAGGCGAGGCATCCCCGAAGGTGGATTCTCCCTCGCTTCGAAGCGCGACCCACACCCGCGAAAACCGCTCATCTTCCTCATAGGCGACGGCCTTGAACCCGTCTTCCCGCAGCGTCGCTCGGACTTCGGGTTCGGCATCCGTGGCAAGAAACGCGATCCGGTCCCCTCCCGGACTCAGGGAGTAGCTGCCGATCGAGGTCGAGTGCTTCAGCAGACGCGTGGACTCCCCACCGCCGACTGGGATGGAATACAGAACTCGGCTGTCGTCTCCCTCCCGCCGCGAAAGATACAGGACACGATGGCCGTCCGGGGAAAACCGGAGACCACTGATGTTGACCTCTCCGCCCACGAACAGCCGGGATCCACCCGTCTCCACATCGAGCAGATACAGATGAGACCAGGCCGGACCATCCGCATCGACGAACGGCTTGCGTGGCACGGTGATCGTGTAAGCGACCAGGCGGCCGTCGGGGGAGGTGACGACTTGAGCCACGGACCGGAGATCGGCGATCCGATGCTCGGTGAGGACATCCGGGCTCTGTGCACGAAGTGAACACGGCGCGACGAGCAGGAGGATCGCACTCAGCTGGAATGCGGACATCCTGATAGACACGAAGGAAACCATGGATGGCCCCCGGTGGCTCGGGTTGCGGTTGGGACGAGATGAATCGCCGCCGTCCAGCGGTCGGCAACCGGATGGAATGTACCCACCCCCCGCGGCTGAGTCACGCGGGGGACGGGGTGCAGAGACCCGTCAGAAGGGAGAGGCCTCCAGGATGGCGTGCACCTCGTCCAGCGACCCTTCATGCCAGCTCGGTGGCGTCTCATCCTCCGCCACATGCCACGTCAGAAGGAAGGCCAACTTCGCAACCCGCGCGGCCTTGTCGGCGTCGATCGCGTGTGCCTCGTCCGACGGTTGGTGATAGTCCTCATGATCCCACGTGGTGAGGAAGATTGCCGGAATGTCCTTCTTCACGAAGACGAGGTGATCGCTGCGGAAGAACGCCTGCTCGGAAGGGTCGGGATCCGGTGCCACTGTCAGTCCGATTTCCGGATGGCGGAAAGCGATTTCCTTCGCGAGGTCTCCGAGCGATGTGAACTCCTGGCCGACGGCTATGACCGTGTCCGGGGCATTCCGCCCGACCATGTCGAGATTGATGTTCGCGACGATGCCCTCGATCGGGACCGTGGGCTGGTCGGCGTAGTGCGCCGCGCCCAGGAGTCCCTTCTCTTCTCCACTGACAGCCAGCAACACGACGCTGCGTCCCGGAGCTCTCGGTAGGGCCTGAAACGCCTGCGCCACCTCGAGCAGAACGGCCGTTCCCGATGCGTCGTCGTCCGCGCCGTTGTAGATGGAGTCGCCCTCAGCGTCGGCTTCCCCAATCCCGACGTGATCAAAGTGGGCGGTGAGGACGACGTAGGTCTCGGCAAGCTGGGGGTCGCTCCCCGGTAGAATCCCCACCACGTTCGGGGGAGTCGACGTCTCTACGTCGCGCGGCGTCCGAATCGTCAGTTCCGAACCCTCGAGGGGAGCG
>CAYWLF010000257.1:0-3988 GCA_964458875.1 uncultured Gemmatimonadota bacterium | reverse complement strand
GAGGCGGTACTTGACCACCTGCTCGCCGACCGTATACGAGCCGCGCAGCTTGTACGTGGGCCCCGTGTATCGCTGGTACACGCCCGCCGAGAGCATGAGGACGAACGCCAGTATCCACAAACCGACGTCCCTGCTCCGGCCGGGGCCTTTCTCTCTTCCTTTCATCGATCCTCCGAGGGGGGTCGTAGGACCTTCTAGATCTGGAACTCCACCCCGGGGCGGTGTTCCTCAGCATCCAAGAGTGCGGCGAAATCTATTCCGCCTTTCGACTTGTGCTATCCGTATTTGTGCGGGGAACTGGTCGGCCGTGGCCGGGCACAGTACCCTTGGGTTTCCAATCACCGGGGGACGCACAATGGACGGGTTCTTCCACGGAAAGACCAGGGACTGGACTGCGGTCGTCGGTGAGGTGATCGAGGCTGCTCCCGCCGGGCTTGACCTGCGTGATGCGGAGCACCTGGACTTCGCCCGGCGCACCGCGGAGCGCTTCCTGTCAACCTGTTCATCCGCGGACGATCTCGATCATCTGGAGGAATCACTGCTCCAGCGCCGGGACGAGGTCCCGTTGGGTGTCCATCTGGCCGCCAAACTGGCGAAATCACGCCGGCTGCTGGAGGGCATCGAGCGGACGCGCGAGACCTCCGACGCCGGAGCCCCTCCGCTACGAGTGACGGTCGTGTTCGCCATGTATCGAGAGCACGAACGTATCCTCCCCCTGCAACGATGCGAGCACGGCGAGGACTTCCTGGTCCGCAAGATCAAACAGCTCGCGTGGCTGTTCGGCGATCTGCCTTCGTTCGAGTGGCAGCTCGTCGCAGTGGACGATGGGTGCCCGGTCGGGAGCGGCCGGGCGGCCCAGGAAATCCTGGCTCAGCGAGCCGTGAGCGCCCCGGCCAGGGTGTTGTTCCTCGAGAACGGGATCCGCGAGGGCTCGCCCGTCACCGTCGACCTTTCGTCCACGGACGACAGCCGCAAAGGCGGATCGATCCAATACGGGATGTGGACGGCCGCCAGCGAGCCAGGTTCGTCCGACCACATCATCGCGTTCACCGATGCCGATCTATCCACGCACCTGGGACAACTCGGTCTACTGATCGATCCGATCCTGGTGGGCGGGAGCGACGCGGCGATCGGCTCGCGACGCGAGCCGCAGTCGGTGGTCGTGAAGGGGGGTGCGCGCAACGAACGCGGCAAGAAGTTCATTGCCCTTTGGAAGCAAATGCTCCCGCTGCTGGGCGACATCACGGACACGCAGTGCGGTTTCAAGGCCTGGCGAGCCGACGCCGTACTCGAGATCCTGCCCGACCTCATCGAGCACCAGTTCGCTTTCGACGTGGAGCTCCTGATCAAGACCGAGTTGCGCCGGTCAGCCTCGATCACTCGAGTTCCTATCGCCTGGATCGATTCGGAGGCCGCCTCCACGACACCGGAGTTCGATCCTTACCTGGGTATGCTGAAGAGCATCGCCGCGATGTACAGACGGTATCTGCCGGGAGACGCCATCGCCGACGAGGTGGCGGATCTGGTGGAGCGTGCGACGAGGGCCGGGGAGGTCCTCGGGTAAGGCGGGGGACCCCACGGTGACATATCGACCCTGCGCGTCGTCTATGAATGGGACGGAATGTCGGATTCAAGTGACGCTTGCATGACTCCCGGAGGTCACTCTTGGGGTCGTTCGGAAGTTTTTGAATCCGTGGACTCGACGACGAGAGACCTGGGACATGCTCTTTCGGTTTCTGGCCCCGCTGGGCGTACCCTTCGCGCTGATCGCAGCGCTGTTGGAATCGGCGACCCCTCGCCGGGGCTGACGACCCGACACACCCTGGATCACTCCCGCGACACCGGCCAAGTCGCCTGTGGCCCCATCCCTGCATACTTTGCGGACCCTGTTTGACACTCAGGCGCTTGTCCCGCCCGATCCGGAGAGGTCCCATGCGACTCCCTGTCAGCACGGCCGCCGTCCGACCCGGCCGACTGGTCCTGCTCGCCGTCAGTGTGGTATTCGCTCTCGTCCTCGCCCGACTGGCCCAGGCCCAGTCCACCACAGAGGCCATTTACCAGACTCCCGACCAGGCGATCGTGGACGTCGTGGATGTATCTCCGACACCATCCGTGGCCCTGGGACCCGACCGGGACTGGATGCTTCTCATTCAGTATCCGAGCTATCCTCCGGTCGCCGAGCTGGCGGAGCGGGAGCTCAAGCTCGCCGGCATGCGCATCAAGCCATCGATCGATGGCCGAAGCCGCACGACGGGAGCGATCGATCTCGCGGTGCGACGCCTGCAAGACGAGGACGCCACCCCGGTGGCCGGCCTCCCGGAGGAGCCCAGGCTCAGCAACATCGCCTGGTCGCCGGATGGTCGGAAGGTGTCGTTCACGAATACGACGACCGACGGTATCGAGCTATGGCTTCTCGAGGTGGAGAGCGCTCGCGCAAGCCGCCTGACGGGTCCGCGCCTCAGCCTGACGGCGGGCAACGCTCCCACCTGGTTGTCGGACAGCGAGACGTTGATCGCGACGTTCGTGCCTGAAGACCGGGGTGCAGAGCCCGAGAAGCCCAGGATTCCCACCGGCCCGGTGATCGAGGAGAGCATCGGACGCAAGGCGCCGGCCCGCACCTACCAGGACCTGCTGAAGAACGCGTACGACGAGGCCCTGTTTGACTACTACTTCACCACGCAGCTGGCTCGCGTCTCGCTGACCGGCACCGTGGAGCCCCTCGCCGACCCGGGCCTCCTGTGGGACTACAGCCCGTCGCCTGACGGTCGCCACCTGCTCGTACACTGGATTCACCGACCGTACTCGTACCGAGTGCCCGCGAGTCGATTCCCGCAGCTCGTGGAACTCCGCGACCTCGAGACGGGAGACGTCACCGAGGTGATCGATGTCCCGCTGCAGGACGCGATTCCGATCGCTTTCGGCAGCGTGCAGACGGGGCCGCGCAGCTTCAGGTGGAGGGCCGATGCGCCGGCCACGCTCACGTGGGCGGAGGCGCAGGACGGGGGCGACGCGGGAGCCGAGGCCGAGGCACGTGACAAGGTGTTCATGCAGGACGTGCCGTTGGCGGGCGAGCCCAACGAACTCGCCACGCTGGGATACCGATACGCGGGCATCTCGTGGGGGTCCGACGACCTCGCCATGCTGCGGGAGATGTGGTGGAAGACCCGCCAGCTCCGGGTGTGGCAGTTCCGACCCGGTGACCCCGGTGCCGAGCACCGACTCATCCAGGAACGATCGCTTCAAGACCGGTACGCGGACCCCGGCTACCCGATCATGGAGCCGAACGAATTCGGTCGATACGTCATACGCACCGTGGACGGAGGTAGTTCGACGTTCCTGATCGGGAGCGGAGCCTCCCCCGAGGGAGACCGGCCGTTCATCGATCGCTTCGACTTCGACACGGGTGAGACGACCCGGCTGTTCCGCTCGGAGGCCCCGTACTTTGAGCGTCCACTGGATGTGTTGGACGAGGCCGGCCGCTTCGTGCTCACGCGGCGCGAGGCCGTGGATGTGCAGCCGAACTACTTCATACGTGATCTCGAGAACGGAGAGCTGACGCAGGTCACGGCTTTCCCCCATCCGACGCCCCAGCTCAAGGGCATTCAGAAGGAACTGGTGGTCTACGAGCGGGAGGATGGAGTCGGGCTGAATGGCACGGTCTACTTGCCGCCGGGCTACGCGCCGGACCAGGGACCGCTGCCCACGCTCATGTGGGCCTACCCGACGGAGTACAAGAGCGCGGACGCCGCGGGCCAGGTCAGTGACTCGCCGTATCGCTTCGCCCGGGTGGGCGCATGGTCGCCCTACCTGTGGGTAACCCTGGGCTACGCCGTATTCGACGACCCGTCGCTTCCGATCGTCGGTGAAGGTGACGTGGAGCCCAACGACACGTACGTCGAGCAGCTCGTGTCCGGCGCGGCGGCCGCCGTGGACATCGTGGCCGAGATGGGGGTCACGGACCGGAACCGCGTCGCGATCGGCGGACACA
>CAYWLF010000256.1:0-4006 GCA_964458875.1 uncultured Gemmatimonadota bacterium | reverse complement strand
ACCGCGGCAACGAGCTTCCGAGGGAGACCAACCTGTTCATCGCGGACTGGGTGGATTGAAGTTCTTCGGCCCCGGGACCAGGAGGCAGCCATGACGGTCTCCTCTCCTCCCGGGGCCGAGATGACCGGCGCGCAGGTCGAGTTCCTCACCGACCTGATCGCCTCGGAGGCCCTCCCCGGGCCCCACCTGGAGATCGGCACGGCCTCCGGAATGACTCTCGTGCAGATGATCCGTGCCCTCCCGAAACCGCGTGATCCCGCCTTCGTCGTCGTGGACAACATGCGGTATTTCCCGGACCAGATGAGGGTAGTAAGGGAGAACCTCCAACGGCACGGCGTGGATCCCGAGAGTGTCGAGTTCCGGGTCGGTGACAGCGGACGGATCTTCCGCGAGGCGGCGCGCGCCGATGACTCTTTCGACTTCATGGTGATCGACGCCAGTCACAAGATCCGAAAGGTGACGGACGACCTGCGATGGACCCGGCTGCTCCGCCCCGGCGGCGTGGTCTGCCTGCACGACTACTATCCCGACTTCCCCGGGGTCGTGAAGTCAGTCGATCGATTCCTGGATCGCCACTCGCACTACGAGCGACTGAAACAGGTAGAAGGCCTGCTGGTTCTCCGGAAGACCGGGCCGAGCCTGCGTCCTGAGATTTCGGCGATGGACCGCGCCTGGGCGGCCGGGTGGCACCTGAGGCTCAAGGTTGCGCGCAGGTTGCGCCGATGACCGATCGCGCGGGCAGAGGACGCGGCGCAGAGCGCGTGTTGGGGGTGGCCTACCTGGTGGCTGCGCTCGTGTCCCTGACCATGACCCTGTTCTTCGGATTCCTGGTGGCGCCCGTCCTTCTCGTCGGTGTCGCGTGGCTCGCGGCCGTCGGCGGCCGCTTGCTCGTCGGTAGCCCCTCGGCGGGCCTTCAGGCACGGGGGACGGTGATCGTCGCCGCTCCGGTCTCCGTCCTCATGTGCGCGTACGGACTGTACGCGCTACGGGCGGCGGCCCGCTCCGCCGATGAAGGGGGCGGCCTATTGGGAAGTTTCGGGGTCATTCCCCTGATCCTCGGGATCACACTGGCAGCCGTCTCCGTGCTCACCCTGGCGCTCACCCGGCCAGACACGAAATCCGATGCGACCTGAGAGCGAGATCCGCCGTCCCACTTGACGGCGATCGCCCTTTGAGTATATTCGTAACCATATGGTTACCAATCATCGGCAACTCGATTCGGTCTTCGGAGCTCTCTCCGACGCGACGCGCCGGGCCATTCTCGAAGAACTGGCCCACGGCGAGCGCACCGTAGGGGAACTGGCGGAACCGTTCGACATTTCCCGCCCGGCCATTTCAAAGCACCTGCGGGTGCTGGAGAAAGCCGGACTCGTGCAGCGAACACCGGAGGGCCGCGTCAGCCGCTGCTCTCTCGATGCCGAACCGCTGCGTAAGGCCGCTGATTGGGTATCCCACTACCGCGATTTCTGGGAGGAACGGCTCGACGCGCTGGCGCGTTACCTGGAGACGCCGACACCCGTGGAAGAGGAGAACGAGGAATGACGACCCAGACAGCAGGCACCCTGCAAGTCACGCGCGTAATCGCTGCCGAGCCGGAGACCGTGTTCGACGCGTGGACCGAGCCGAATCACATCCAGCAGTGGTCCGCGCCCGAGGGAATGGACATCCCCATCTCTGACGTGGACCTGACCGTGGGAGGGCGCTTCCACCTGCAGATGCGGAATGCCGAGGGAGGCACCTACAACGCGCGCGGCATCTACCATGAGATAGAGCGGCCGACGCGCCTGGTGTACTCGTGGGCGTGGGACGAGCAACCCGACCACGGGCAGTCCCTGATCACCGTCGACTTCAGGTCGGTGGATGGTGGGACAGAGGTCACCATGGTCCACTCCGGCCTGCCCAGCGAGGAGTCCGCCGCGGAGCACGAGAAGGGTTGGACGAGCTGCCTCAATCGGCTGGAAGGGCTGTACGCCTGATCCTGCACGGCATTCCCGGCGGACTTGCCAAGCTCGGGCAATTGAGGTTTCGTCGCTCAGGGACATTGGACCCCGTTCTCCCTTCTCGCCGCCGGACTGGTACGTCCGTTCACCGGACCGGCCAGCGTGCTTCAGCGGTGCGGGTCGCACCCGAGCGAAAGAGGTAGCCGATTATGAGATTGCGAAACCTGGTACTTGGCGTGGTCTCCGCGGCCATGCTGACCGCCTGCGCCCAGCAGGAGGCCAATGACACGACTGAAGCCCCAGTGACACCCGCGCTCGATGCCGAGGCCTTTCGTACACAAGTGGGTCAGTTCGTGACCACGTGGAATACGGAGGGCGGTTCCGGTCTCGCGACGATGATCGCGGAAGACGCCGTCCTGATGCAGCCGGACGGGCCGGCAATCGAGGGGCGAGCCGCGATTCTGACGACGCTGGCCGAAGGATACGACAACGCGCTGCTCCAGCAGGTCGCCACCGTCGATGAAGTGCTCGCGGTCGGAGACCTGGCCTACGCCCGCGGAACCTGGACGATGAACCCGACTGCCGCTGCCGGCGACTTGACATCTCTGAGCGGTCAATGGTCCGCGCTCTACCAGCCCGGGCCCGGCGGCCAGTGGCAGATCTGGCGCTGGATGTGGAATCAGCCCGTGCCGCAGGTGCTCGACGCAGAGTAGGGGCCCCGCAGGCAACGAGACGTGAGGTCGGCTTCGGGGGTCCAACTCCGGACGAGTCACACCCCCGCCGGTTGTAAACCCGATGATGCGTGGCCCGATCCTCGGACATGCGCGATCGACCTGCCGACCACCTGCTCCTCCTGGACGAACTGCGCTCGAGAATCCGGGCCAGGCACCTGAGCCACCGGACCGAGCAGGCGTACGCCTCGTGGGTCGAGCGGTATATCCGTTTTCACCGTGGCCGTCACCCGGTTCGTATGGGGACGGCCGAAATCGACGCCTTCCTCACCTACCTTTCCGTCCGCCGCGGCGTCGCCGCCTCGACCCACAACCAGGCGGCCAGCGCCCTCCTGTTTCTGTACCGCCAGGTCCTGGGCATCGAGATCGAACGTCCGGGCCGCGTGGTCCGCGCCCGCACCCCGACCCGCCTGCCCGCCGTCCTCACGCCTTCGGAGGTCCGCTCCATCCTCGATCGTATACAGGGCACGCACCGGATCATCGCGACCCTGTTGTACGGAAGCGGGATGCGCCTGATGGAGTGCATGCGCCTCAGGGTAAAGGACGTGGACTTCGAACGGCGGGAGATCCTGATCCGGGAGGGAAAGGGTGACCGGGACCGGGTGACCATGCTTCCCGACGTCGTCCGCGCCGAACTGGGCCGCCACCTGCAGATCGCGCGCGACCAGCACGATCGAGATACCCGCTCCGGGGCCGGATGGGTCGAGCTTCCCTCGGCGCTCGGGCGGAAGTTCCCGTACGCCGGACGGGAATGGGCATGGCAATGGGTGTTTCCGGCTACCCGGATCCGCGCGGATTGCGCGACCGGTCGCCGCGGCCGTCATCACCTCCACCCCTCGTGCGTCCAGCGCGCCGTCACCGAAGCGGTGCGACGGAGCGGGATCCCCAAGAGGGCGACCTGTCACACCTTCCGGCACTCCTTCGCTACCCATCTCCTGGAAGCAGGCTATGACATCCGCACCGTGCAGCAGCTGCTCGGCCACCGGAACGTGCGCACCACGATGATCTACACACACGTCCTGAACCGAGGAGGGCTGGGAGTGCGAAGCCCGGCGGATCTGACGTGACAAGGGGAACCAGGTGACACACACGGGCGGGCGCCTTCAAGCGTGCTTTCCTGCACCTGTGTCGCTAACTTTAGGCTGCGCCCCGCCTGTATAATCGACCGACGCGGAAGAGCGGCTAGCCGTGTCGATTCGGGATCAATGTTCAATCCGATTTCCGTGGTGACTCGCGTCAGGTCCGACAATGAGCCCGACGACATCGGATATCGAATAAGAGTTAGACAGCAGGGGTCAGCCATGTGTGGGAGCCATCTGCCAAGGGTCGCGCAGT
>CAYWLF010000255.1:0-4045 GCA_964458875.1 uncultured Gemmatimonadota bacterium | reverse complement strand
GGAAAGTAGTCATAGAGCCGGTGACCCGCGTGGAAGGTCACGGCAAAGTCACGATACTCCTCGACGAAGCCGGACAGGTCGAGCGGGCCCGGCTCCATATCGTGGAGTTCCGCGGATTCGAACGGTTCATCCAGGGACGCCCGTTCTGGGAGATGCCGGTCGCCGTGCAGCGCCTGTGCGGGATATGCCCGGTCAGCCATCACCTGGCCGCGGCCAAGGCTATGGACCGCATCGTGGGAGGCGAGAACCTGACCCCCACCGCTGAGAAGATGCGGCGGCTGATGCACTACGGGCAGATGTTCCAATCGCACTCCCTGCACTTCTTCCATCTCGCATCGCCTGACCTGTTGTTCGGGTTCGGGGCCGACCCCGCGCTGCGCAACGTGATCGCCGTCGCCGGCAAGTTCCCGGAGCTCGGCAAGCAGGGGATCATGATGCGGAGGTACGGGCAGGAGATCATCCGCATGACCGCGGGCAAGAAGATCCACGGCACCGGTGCGATCCCCGGCGGCATCAACAAGAACCTCTCGATCGCCGAACGCGACGAACTGCTCGCGGATCTGGATCAGATGAAGCTCTGGGCCCGGTCGGCCGTGAAGATCGCCAGCGACTACACGGTGGATAACCTGGAGATGGCCCTTGGCTTCGGCTCGTTCGAGTCGAACCACATGAGCATCGTGCGGTCCGACGGAGCGATGGACCTGTACGACGGAGGCCTCCGAGCGATCACGGCCGACGGCGACACGATTTTCGATCACGTCGACAATCAGCGATACGCGGACTACATCGCCGAAGAAGTGAAACCGTGGTCCTACATGAAGTTCCCGTTCATCAAGTCGATCGGACCTGAGGACGGCTGGTACCGCGTCGGCCCGCTGGCCCGGGTCAACGCCTGCGATTTCATCGACACGCCGGAGGCGGAAGCCGCGCGCCAGGAGTTCCTGGCCGTCACGAACGGCAAACCCAACAACGTGACGCTTGCCTACCACTGGACCCGGATGATCGAGACGCTGCACGCGATCGAGAAGATCGAAGAGTTGCTTCACGATCCGGACCTGCAGGGCGATGACCTGGTGGTGAAGGGAGAGCGTCGGAACGAGACCGTCGGAATCATAGAGGCGCCGCGGGGCACCCTGTTCCACCACTACGTCGTGGACGATGACGACAAGGTGGTGATGGCGAACCTGATTGTCTCCACAACCAGCAACAACGAACCGATGAACCGTGCCGTGGAGGGCGTCGCGAAGAAGTACCTCTCCGGTCGGGAGATCACGGAGGGACTTCTGAATCACGTCGAGGTCGCGATCCGGGCCTACGATCCATGCCTGAGTTGCGCGACTCACGCCCTGGGGCGGATGCCTCTTGTCGTGGACCTGCTCGACGCCTCGGGCGCCCTGGTCGATCGCCGGAAGCGAGGTTGAGATGGGACCCCTGATTCCAACCGCGCCCCGGATGCGTACGGGGCCAAAGCGGGCGCTCGTCCTCGGGTACGGAAACCCGGGACGGCGCGACGACGGACTGGGGCCCCAGCTCGCCGAAGAGTTGGCTCGCATGGCGCTGCCTGGAGTCGATATTGACTCGGCGTACCAGCTCCAGGCCGAGGACGCGGCGGCCGTAGCCGATCACGACATCGTCGTGTTCGTGGACGCGGACGTCTCGTGCCCCGATCCGTTCGAGCTGCGTCCCGTTCAACCCGCGGGGGAGCCCCGCTTTTCCACGCACTCGTTGGCCCCGGAAACGGTCCTCTCGATGGCGTGGAAATACCTGGAAGCGATGCCCGAAGCCTATGTCCTGGCCATCCGCGGCGAGGACTTCGACGGATTCGGCGAGGGATTGTCAGACCGCGCCCGGCGGAACCTGTCCGCCGCTCTCGGTTTCATCGAGAAGTTTCTCGAGGAGCGTACATCATCATGCGAGAAGGCAAGCACGTAGTCCTCTACGTGGAGGACGATGCCGATTACCAGGACATGGTTCGCGAGATTCTGGAGGCGGCCGACTTCGAAATGGTGGCCGCCTCGAGCGCGGAGGAAGGCATCCGCGCGTGGGACGCTGAGAAGCCCGATCTCGTGATCGTGGACCTGATGATGGAAGAAGTGGACGCGGGCACCAGCCTGATCACCGACCTCCGGGCGCGCGGCTGTGACGTGCCGATCTACATGCTGAGCTCGGTGGGCGATGACCTCGCCATGAGCATGGACTACGGCGCGCTGGGGCTGGCCGGAGTGTTCCAAAAGCCGATCGACGGCAGGTCGCTCGTCACGATCCTGAAGGCGCGTCTGAGCTGAGCAGCGAGATCCGCCGCCGCACGCGCGGGCAGGCGGTGGATCGGCTCAGGCGGCAGGGAGGTCGAGGTAGAAGCGGCTGCCCTGTCCGGGACGGCTTTCCAACCCGACCGTCCCGCCGTGCGCCTCCACGACGCGGCGCACGATCGAGAGCCCCAGGCCGCTGCCTCGTGGAGCGGCGCTGTCTTCCGGCCGCGCGAGTCTCTGAAACTCGGCAAACAGCCGGCCCTGGTCCTCGGGCGCGATCCCCGGACCGTTGTCCGCGACCGTCACCCTCACCACATCGCGAAGCCGCTCGCCGAGCACCTGGATGGCGCCCCCCTCGGGTGTGTACTTGATCGCGTTCGTGATGTAGTTGACGACGGCCTCCCGAAGAAGCCGTTCGTTCCCCCACACCGTCAATCGGGCGGGAGCTTCGAGCGCCAGGGTCTGTTGCCGCGTCGAGGCGATGTCCCGATACTCGTCGACCAGGTTCTCCAGCAAAGGCGAGATGTCGACCGAACTCATTTCTTCTTCGAACCGGCCCGCCTCGAGAGTCGCCAAAACCCGGAGGTCCACGAGAAAACTCGACAGCCCGCTCAACCGCGCAAGCGCCCGATCGACCCACCCTTCCTGCTTGTCGTTGAGCGGCCCGGCGAGCCCTTCGCGAAGGTTCTCCAGGAACATGGTCGCGGCGCCGACTGGCGCCCCCATGTTGTGCACTGCGATATGGAGAAAGTCGCGGCGCAGCGCCGATACCCTCTCCAGCGCAACCAGAGTCGCCTGCATCTGCGCCTCGCCGAGCTGCAGGGCACGGCTCAGCGTCACCAGCATGTACGAGGCGGAACCCATCAGGAGGCCGTATACCGCCAGTAACATACCGGCGTACCGACCGTCGATGGGAGCCTCGCCCGTGATTCCCTCGAGGTGGTGAACCGGGATCAAACCGGCCCACTCTCCGATCACGAGCCCCGCCACGAGCCCATACGCCGTGATCGTGCTGATCGCCGCTTCGCGTGGCGACAGGAGCACGGCAGCCAGGATCACGTGGAGGAGATAGAACGCGAGGAACGGTGATCGCGCGCCTCCCATCAACCACACCACCGCGGTGAGGGCGAGGTAATCGAGGGCAATGGTGATGTGCATCAGGTGTTGAAGGAGCCGGTAGTGGAGCACGGCCTCACCGGGACTCCGGAAGCGACGGATCAGCAGCCAGGCCACTCCGTCGTAGGCCAGGATCAACCCGGCGAGAATCAGGAACGCGCGCACGTCGAGATCCGAGATCCCGACCAGGGTACGACCCACGAGGGCGCCCACCACGAGCGCGACCGCGACCCCCAGCCGCACGAGGGTGTGCAGGTAGAGTCGCGCTCCGAGCAATTGGTGGGTCAGGGGTTCGCCCGTCGGCTCGAGCCCCAGGACCACAGCGGCGCTGCGGTCTCGGCCCATGCGAATCCTCCGGCTGAGTAGTGCCCGGAGAGGTCGTTGCAGGTTGCTTGCCACGGCTCGGGGGCGGAAATCCGCCGACTTGACCCGGGACACGGGACAGGATGGTATCCGTATGGGCCACGCTGACCGATGGCGGCAGGTCCGCGGCCGTAGCGTCAGGCGGGCCCTGGGCCAGGCGGGTGAGCAGGCGTCAACGGGCGCGCCGAGACATTGAGCACGCGCAACGTGCGAGCTGCCGGGCCCTCAAACAGAAAAGGCCGATCTCTCGATCGACCTTTGAAGTCGGGGCGCCCGGATTTGAACCGGGGACCTCTGCGTCCCGAACGCAGCGCTCT